>JAFTCG010000076.1 GCA_017454815.1 Clostridia bacterium | reverse complement strand
GCTCTCACGATTTCGGGAACGGGAAGCGCCGGAAGCCTGGTAACGGAGATCGGGCCGGGCGCAACAATGATCTCAAGTTATTTTGGCGGTTTTGATTCAATAAGAACGGTCGTCATTCAACCCGGCATCACGGAATTATCCTATGGTGCTTTTGAAGATTGTGAAAACCTTGAAAGCGTAACGTTGCCCAACACGTTGACGTCCATAGGGGATAATACTTTTCATAATTGCGCCAGTCTTCGGAGCATAACGATCCCCGACAGCGTGGTGAGCATCGGTGAGGATGCTTTCAGCGACAGCGGTTTAAGAAGCATTTACATCGGAACAGGATTGGAAACCGTAGGAGAAGACGCGTTCAACTGGTGTTCAATTCAGAGCGTGTACGTCACCGATATTGATTCCTGGGCGCAGATCGAATATGAGGGAGATTACTACTCATCACCTCTTAACAGCAGACAGGCAACTCTTTACCTGAACAATGCTCCGGTAAGCGGAAACATCGTTTTGTCAAACGGTGTGAGCAAAATAGGAGATTTTGCATTCATAGGCTGTTCGGGAATAACGGGCATAACGATCCCGAACACAGTGACAAGTATCGGAGAAGATGCGTTTTACGGCTGCACAGGCTTGACAAGCGTGACTATCCCGAGCAGTGTTACGAGCATTGGCGCACGGGTATTCAGCGGATGCACGAGCATGACGAGCGTTACGATCCAGGGAAGCTTGTCGGAAATACCGGACAGCGCTTTCAGAGCCTGTTCAAGTCTTGCGAGCATCACGATCCCGAACGGGCCCACGAGAATCGACGGCTACGCCTTCAATGGCTGTTCAAGTCTTCAGAGCATAACCATCCCCGCAACGGCAACGGGCATCGGTGCCTGCGCATTTTATAATTGTACCGATCTGACGCAAATAGTAATACCCAACGGCGTTACAAATATCGGATACGCTGCATTTTACGGTTGCACTTCGCTTGAGAGCGCAACGCTTCCTTCAAGCCTCACAAAAATTGAATACAGAACTTTTTATAATTGCGAAAGCCTTGAGAGTATAGTAATCCCGGCAAGCATTACGATAATCGGCGAAGAAGCGTTCATGGGCTGTACTTCGCTTGAAAGCGCAACTCTTTATTCGGGAAACCTTGTCACCATTGAAAAGCGCGCGTTCAAAGAATGCAGTGCTTTGGAGAGCATTTCCATCCCCGACAGCGTAACGAAGCTCGGCGAAGAAGCGTTCAGAAACTGTACTTCGGTTTTGTCTATAACGATAGGAGATTCGTTGACTGCTATCCCGAATAATGCTTTCTTCATGTGTTCATCCGTAACGAGCCTGACGCTCGGCGACAGCGTGACGACAATTAACAATAATGCTTTTGCCGGATGTCAGTCGATGGAGTATTTATACATCGGAAGCAGCGTGGAGAGTTCATTTGGAACTACAATAGTAAATAATCTCATAGGTCTGAAAACAATTGAAGTTTCTTCCGACAATCAGTATTTCAGCAGTGATTCAAACGGAGTTCTTTTCAACAAAGACAAAACAGAGATTATTTGCTATCCCCGTGCTAACACGAGAACGTCATACACGATCCCCGACGGCGTTACATCAGTCGGACGCAGAGGGCTTTATAAGTGCAGCAATTTGTCATATCTGACGATCGGAAGCGGTTTGCAGAGCCCCAATGGTATCTCTTTCGAGACGATGGATTCAATGGTTGCATACAGCGTTTCTCAACAGAACAATTACTATAGCAGCGATTCATCCGGAGTTTTGTACAATAAAGACAAAACCGCTTTGATCGCTTTCCCGCAAAACAAATCTGTGACCGGCTACGTCATTCCCGACAGCGTTACAAGTATAGACAGTTATGCGTTCTGCTGCAATGATTCGCTTACGAGCTTTACCGTTCCGGACGGTATTACGTCAATAGGATATGCCGCATTCTGGAAATGTACCGCCTTGACGAGCACCGAACTGCCCGACAGCGTTGAGACGATAGGCAGTACTACTTTCAAAGATTGCACTGCTTTGACAAGCGTAACCTTGCCGGACAACATGAAAACAATATCGGAAGGAATGTTCATGGGATGTTCTGCATTGACGGAAATTACTTTGCCCGACAGTCTTGAAACGATAGGTGGCAATTCGTTCAGAGATTGCACTTCCTTGACCGGCATCTCAATTCCTGCAAATGTGACGACGATAGGTACAAACGCATTCATGGGATGCACTTCGCTCGAAGACCTTGAATTCTGCGACGGCTTCAATGCTTTGAACAACGGCTTTTATCTTGAAGGATGCACTTCTTTGAAAAAAGTTTATATTCCCGACAGCGTTACTGCCATATCGAATTTCAGAGTCGTAGGCTGCGGCGCATCGTATTCTATATATTGCTATCCGAACAGCGCCGCCCATAATTATGCGATTCAGTATTTCAACAACAGATATACTTTGTTGGTAAGAGCTGATGCAAACAATTTCAGAATAACAAACGGTACAGCGTCCATCGACATAAATACTATCACAATTACCGCTAATGAGGGCGCAACTCAGGTCAACGTCTATCCGACGCTCAAAGACGGCACACCACTGACCTTCTCCAACTGCACCGGAAGCGCAGGGGTTTCCAAGAATGGCACTCTTTACGCAAAAGGCTACGCAACTGCGACCGTCACGATCGGAAGCGAGACAGCAAATATCATCTTTGATTTCGGCGAAGAAGATTATGACATTGAGAGTCAGCTCAGATTTGCAAACGCATCCATCTCGGTTGAAAACAAGGTTATAACTCTTGTGCCGTCGATCGGAGCAACTCAGATCAACGTCTATCCGACGCTGACGGATAAATCCCCCATCGAATATTCCGATCTCTCGAGCGGATTGGGCATCTCCAAGAACGGAACGCTCTATGCAAGAGGCAGCGGTACAGTAACTGCAACGATCAAAGGCATTGAATATTCGATCGTATTCGACTTTGAACCGAGCAGCCTCAATTTAGCCGAAAAGATCAGATGCGTCAACGCCTCGCCGTCGGTTGAAGGTACGACGATCACTTTGACGGTAAACGAAGGCGCAACGCAGATCAATCTTTATCCGTCGCTCACCGACGGAACGGTCATGAATTTTTCAAACCTTTCGGGCGGAGCAGGCGTTTCCAAGAACGGCACCCTTTACGCCAAGAAAAACGGTTCGGCGACAGCTACGATCAACGGAGTTGATTTTACCGTTAATCTTGTGCTTACTCAGGAGGAAGAAGAAGCAGTAGTAGTTGAAACGCCTATAATTGATTATCTCATCGTAGGAAATGCAACAAAGAGTATTGAAGGCAGCGTTATCACGCTCACCCCTGTTTCCCAAAACTATCAAATGAATCTCTATAAACGAATGACAGACGGAAGACAGCTTGAGTTTTCGAACGGAAACGGCATACGGTTCCCGAGTGATATGAGGTGCGCATACGCAAAATCAAATGCTTCCTGCACTATCACCGTTGACGGAGTTTCTTATACAGTTAACTTCGTATTCTCATAAATAAATAACAAATTCGGGGCAGGGAAACCTGCCCTTTTTTTGACGGCGATGATAAAAAACATTCTTGACCTTTTTGGAAAAATAAAATATAATGATAGACAGAAAAAAGTTGTTTCCAAACTCTCGAAAGGAGATCGGAGCATGGCAAAGATAAAAACCCGTGCAGACAGACACCGCAGACTTTTGGTCGCAGTCGGCATACTTATAATCGTAATGGCAACGGCGATCACCTTCACGAGCGTGCGAGTGCTTGTTACCCAGATCAGAAGCGACAGGGAAAACGTCGTAACAGGCTCGGCAAAGCTTGCCTCAAGGCTTGTCAACGGCGACATGGTGAGCCAATGGCTGACGCAGGGCAAGGATGACGAATATGAAAAGACGTTCAACACACTTGCGGAAATAGTCAAGGACACGCCTCACCTTCAGTACATCTACGTCTATCAGATACTCGAGGACGGCTGTCATGTCGTGTTTGATCCCGATACGGAAACGGGCTGTGAGTTGGGTGAGCTTGTGGAGTTTGACGAATCATTTGAGCCGCTGATCCCGACGCTTCTTGCCGGCGGCAATATCGACATTATGGAAAGCAACGATTCCTACGGCTGGCTGCTGACGGGTTATGAGCCGATCTTTGATTCGGACGGCAATTGCGTCGCCTACGCCGGCGCCGATATTTCTCTTGACGAAGTCCATGACTATACGGTCAAATACGTCACAAACATCGTCGCCATCGCCGTTGTATCGCTTCTCATCTGTGTTTTCATCGGAGCGAAAATGTCCATCAGCAACCAAAAAGCCGGTGAAGTCGAACTCCTCCTCGAACAGCAAAAGCGTGACAAAGAGCTTATGCGCGAGATCATCGAGGCTTTCGCTAAGGTTGTCGACTTGAAGGATTCCTACACTCAGGGCCATTCCTTCAGGGTCGCAAAATATACCCAGATGCTCGCGCGCGAGCTCGGCTACGACGAGGAATCGGTCGAAAAATACTACAATATTGCGCTTTTGCACGACATCGGAAAGATAGGCGTGCCCGACAACGTTCTAAATAAACCCGGCAAGCTGACGGACGAGGAATACGATCTTATCAAATCCCACGCAGCCAGGGGATACGACGTGCTCAAGAGCATCAGCCTTATGCCCGAGATCGCCATCGGCGCGGAGTTCCACCACGAACGCCCCGACGGAAAGGGCTATCCCAATGGACTTAAGGGCGACGAGATTCCCATGGTCGCGCAGATCATCGGCGTTGCCGACTGCTTTGACGCGATGTATTCCAACCGCCCCTACCGTGCAAGGATGAATTTCGACAGAGTCGTTTCCATCATAAAAGATGTTTCCGGCACTCAGCTTTCGTCGGAGGTCGTCGAAGCATTCCTTCGCCTTGTCGAAAAAGGCGAATTCCGCGCGCCGGATGACGACGGCGGAGGAACTTTTGAGGACATCTCCAACATCCGAAGCAAACAGGAAGAAACCTGATCTTGTCCGTCATCAAGGAGATTACAAAGAGAATAGTTTAAATGTTTTCGGGGGTTGCCTTGGCAGCTCCCTTTTTCTATTGATTGTACAACGAAATTGTGCTATAATCGAAGTATAACTGTTCAAGAGGTGAAATCTATGGCAGACAGCAAAAGCATATTTGGCGCAGGATCGAAGAGAATAAACCTGCAGATTTTCCATAAAAAGGCTATCGTGCTCGTCTTGACGGCGTTGCTTGTCGTCGCGCCGACAAATTTTTTCGGCATAAAGGCTTCTGCCTTTGAGGCATCTGGAAAGTGCGGCGACAACGTCTACTGGTCGTTCGACGACGAGACGGGAACTCTCACCTTCACCGGCGAAGGCGATATGTATGACTATTGCTATTACGACGTGTGGACCAATCTTTTCGACAGCCCCTTTACAGAGTCGAGCGACGTTAAAAACGTCATGATCGGTCAGGGCATCACCGGCATCGGCAGCGGTATGTTCTACGGCTGCGACTGCCTCGAGAGCGTTACTGTACCCGAAGGCCTGGAGAGGATAGGTATGTTCGCTTTCTACAACTGCGAAAGCCTGACGCAGATCGATCTCCCCGACAGCATCACGAGCATCGGAATATATGCCTTTGACGAAACGGGATGCATAAATGAGCCCATGAACTGGGAAAACAACGTCATGTACCTCGGCAATCATCTCATCAAAGCAAGGACTTCGCTCGCCGGCTCTTATACAGTAAAAGACGCAACGAAGAGCATTGCCGGATATGCCTTCAGGTATTGCGGCAGGATAACCGAAATAACGATCCCCGACAGCGTAATGGGTATCGGCATGGGCGCTTTCTTCGGCTGCAACGGCTTGACGGGCATGACGGTGCCGTTTGTCGGTGAAAAGTCGGATCAAACGGGCGAAACGTTCTTCGGCATCATCTTCAGGTGGGTCGAATATGATTGCGACTATGACGGCTACACCTACAACAGCATAAACGTCCCCAATTCCTTGCGTCATCTGACCGTCACGGGCGGACAGAGCATTGGCGACTACGCATTCTACGGCTGCGACAGCCTGACCGAAGTTGAGCTTTCCTACGGTATCACGAGCATCGGGAAAGAAGCTTTTTCGGGATGCACAAGCCTTGAGAGCATTTTCATCCCCCACAGCGTAACGCAGATCGACGCGGATGCGTTCGACAGCGGCTCGGCGGTTACTTTCACCTGCACGGAGGATTCGGAAGCTTATGAATATGCCGTGCAAAAAGGCATCGGTGTGTCGGCTTACGACTTTGACGCATTTGTTGAGCAGAACGTCAGGTCAGCCAACGCCGAAGTTTCCGTCGAAGAGGGCGTGATCACGCTTACCCCCGTCGACGAAAGTCTGCAGATCAGCCTTTATCCGTCGCTTAAAGACCTGACGGCGATCGCTTTTTCGGATCTCTCCGGCGGCGCAAAAATTTCCCGAAACGGAACTCTTTATTCAAAAGACAGAGGCACGGCAAGCTTTAGCGTATTAGGAAAAGAATACACTGTGGTCTTTGACTTCCCGGCGCAAGCAAAGCCGATCGGCGAGCTCATCAGGACGGCAAACGCAGACGTATCTGTTGAAGACGGTACGATAACGCTCACTCTGAAGGACGGCGAAACGCAGATCAATTTCTACCCCTCGCTCAAGGACGGCACTGCGCTCGTTTTTGAAAACTTTACCGGCGACGTCAGGACGTCGAAAAACGGAACTGTCTACACAAGGAATAACGGCACGGCGTCATTTACGGCGGGCGGAGTTGATTACACTGTCATTTTCGAAGGATTCCCCGTTGAGGAAAAGACGGTCGCCGATCTCATCAGAACGGCAAACGCAACTGTCAGCGTCGAAGGCTCGACGATCACCCTGACGGCGATCAACGCTCTTAGCCACATCAGCCTTTACCCGAAAACGACCGACGGCGACGACGTTGCTTTCTCGGACACGAACGGAGTCGGCTTTTCAAGAAACGGCACTTGCTATGCGAAAACCGACGCAACCTGTCAGATAACTGTCGGAGCGCAAACTTATACGGTGATATTTGCCTTTTGAAACGATCGCTTCAAATCAGGCGGGGAGACCCGCCTTTTTTATTCAATAGGAAACTGCTCGTGTCCTATTGAATAAAAAGGATTTATAACGCCCGGCGGGTAGCACCCGCCGGCAAGCCGGCGGAATCAAAAGCGTGATCCTGCGTCGCAGACGATGCGCCTCAGGCGCTTTCTTATTTTGTAAAATTTTTATTATTTAATTGAATTTTTTGCTTTCCTATGGTATAATAAAGCGGTTAATAAGTTGAGAGGTGAAATTATGTCTTTACTTACAGCGATTTTCGGCGACTATTCGACAAAAGAAGTCCGCAGAATAGAGCCGCTCAAAAAGAAAGTCCTCAGCTACGAAGAGGAGTACAGAAAACTTTCCGACAAGGAGCTCCAGGCGAAAACTCCCGAGTTCAAGCAGCGCCTTGAAAACGGCGAAACGCTCGACGACATCTTGCCGGAGGCTTTTGCCGCCTGCCGCGAGGCTTCGGACAGAGTTCTCGGAATGCGCCATTTCCCGGTGCAGATCGTCGGCGGTATCATCCTCCACCAGGGCAGGATCGCCGAGATGAAGACCGGCGAAGGTAAAACCCTCGTCGCGACCTTGCCGGCATACCTCAACGCTCTTTCCGGCAAAGGCGTACACATCGTTACAGTCAACGATTACCTTGCCCGACGCGACTCCGAGTGGATGGGCAAGCTCTACCGTTTCATGGGTCTGAAGGTCGGCCTTATCGTCCACGGGCTCACGAACGACGAAAGACGCGAAGCCTACAACGCCGACATAACTTACGGCACGAACAACGAGATGGGCTTTGACTATCTTCGCGACAACATGGTGCAGTATAAAGAGAACAAAGTTCAGCGCGAGCACAATTTCGCAATCGTCGACGAGGTTGACTCCATTTTGATCGACGAAGCGAGAACTCCGCTCATCATCTCCGGCAGAGGCGAAGAGTCCACACAGCTTTATGAGCTCGCCAACACCTTCGCAAAGAGCCTTACCATGGCGAAAGTCAAGGAGATCGACTCCAAGGAAACGGCGGAAGACCTTGCCGACGGCGACTTCATCGTCGACGAAAAGGCGAGGACGGCAACCCTCACCAAGACGGGCGTCGCCAAAGCCGAGGAATTTTTCAACCTCGAAAACCTCATGGACGCCGAGAACATGACCATCCAGCATCATATCAACCAGGCGATCAAAGCCATCGGCGTTATGACGAAGGACATCGACTATGTTGTAAAAGACGGCGAAGTTCTCATCGTCGACGAATTCACCGGACGTATCATGCTCGGCAGAAGATACAACGAAGGCCTTCACCAGGCTATCGAAGCCAAAGAAGGCGTAAAAGTGGAGCACGAAAGCAAAACCCTTGCGACCATCACTTTCCAGAACTATTTCCGTCTTTACGACAAGCTTTCCGGCATGACGGGTACGGCGATGACCGAGAGCATCGAATTCCAGGAGATCTACAGCCTTGACGTTATCGAAACGCCGACCAACAAGCCCGTTATCCGCCAGGATCACCACGACGAGATCTACAAAACGGTTGAGGCAAAATACAACGCCGTAATGGATCAGATCGAAAAATGTCACGAAAAAGGACAGCCCGTCCTCGTCGGTACGATCTCGATCGAAAAATCCGAGATCCTTTCCAAGCTTCTCAAGAAGCGCGGCATAAAGCACGAAGTCCTCAACGCAAAGTTCCACGACAAGGAAGCCGAGATCGTTGCCCAGGCAGGTAAATACGGCGCCGTAACCATCGCCACAAACATGGCGGGACGCGGTACCGACATCATGCTCGGAGGTAACCCCGAATATCTTGCAAAGGCGGAAATGCGCCGCATGCAGTTTGACGAGGAGCTCATCAGCGAAGCGACAGGCTTTGCCGAAACCGATAACGAAGACATCATCAACGCGCGCGAAGAGTTCAAGCGCCTTGAAAAGAAATACAAGGACGAGATCGCCGACGAAGCTCAGCAGGTGCGCGAAGCAGGCGGTTTGTTCATCATCGGCACGGAACGCCACGATTCCCGCCGTATCGACAACCAGCTGCGCGGACGTTCCGGACGTCAGGGCGACCCCGGCGAAAGCAGATTTTATCTTTCACTTGACGACGAGCTTATGCGCCTGTTCGGCGGCGAGAGGCTCTCCAATGTGATGAATACGCTCAACACCCCCGACGATATGCCGATCACTTCAAAGATGGTCTCCAACTCCATCGAAAGAGCGCAGAAGCAGGTCGAAGCGAGAAACTTTGCCGCGCGTAAGAGCTTTCTTGAATACGATGACGTTATGAATCGTCAGCGTGAGATCATCTATCAGCAGAGAAATATGGTCCTCGACGGCGAAGAGCTCAAGCCGTCCATCCTCAACATGATGGAGGATTGCATCAACGATTCCGTCGACTTCTACTGCCCGAAGGGAAATCCGAAGGACACCTGGAACATCGAAGGTCTCAAGGATAAGTTCAAAGGCTGGCTCACTGTTGAAAGCGACTTTGAAGACGTTGACGCTTTCAACCCCGACGAGGTGAAAGACCTTCTCCTTTCCCGCGGCAACGAGCTTTATGAACAGCGTGAAGAGGAAATGGGCCCCGAGCTCATGAGAGCGCTCGAAAGAATGGTGCTGCTTCGCAACGTCGACACCAAGTGGATGGATCATATCGACGCTATGGAAGAGCTCAAACGCGGCGTCAGCCTGCGCGCCTACGGTCAGCAGCAGCCGATCATCGCCTACCGCGAGGAAGGCTATGACATGTTTGAAGAAATGCGTATCAGCATCCGCGAAGATACAGTTCGCCTTATGCTCACCGTCAGAGTCAAGAACGAGTCCGAGACAAAGCGTGAGCAGGCAGTCAAAGTCACATCCGAAAGCGGCGGCGGCTCGGACGGCACAGTCAAACAGCAGCCCGTCAGAAACAAGGAAAAGAAGGTCGGCCCCAACGACCCGTGCCCCTGCGGAAGCGGCAAAAAGTATAAAAAATGCTGCGGCTCCGTGCTCAACGAGCAGTAACCGAAAAACAGTTTTCCGGGATGATCCGACGATGGGTCATCCTGTTTTTCATTGACTTTGGAGGTAGGATTTGATAATATTCTATTGTAAAAAGTTTTGCGAGGTTTATTTCAATGAAAAAAATATGGGAAAACCCCGAAATAATAGCTCAGAACAAAGAAGCTCCCCACGTCATCGCCATGCCGTACCCCGACATGGAAACGATGGATCGAGGGGAGAGCCCGTTCAGGCTTTCGCTCAACGGGATATGGAAATTTTTCTTCAAAAAAGGTGAATTCGACATCGGCGAGGAATACACCGCTTCGGGCGTCGACGCAAGCGGTTGGGAGGATATTACCGTTCCCGGTCTGTGGCAGCTTCAAAAAGATTACACAAATCCCTATTATTTTGCAAATTCTTACCCGTCGGCGATTTCAACGTCGAAAAAGAAAATCCCTTCCATCGACCGCGAGCTTCAGGAGACGGGCGTTCACACGAGGACTTTTGTCCTGCCCGAAAGCTTTAAAAACAGGCGCACCTTTATCCACTTCGGCGCGGTTAAGGCCGGGCTTGAACTGTACGTCAACGGCAGGAGAGTCGGTTATTCCCAGGGTTCCAATACGCCTCACGAATTCGAGATCACCGACTTTGTCGCCCCCGGCGAAAACAGGGTCACGGCAGTCGTTTACCGCTATACCGACGGAACATATCTCGAAGATCAGGACATGTGGTTCATGAGCGGGATATACAGGGACGTTTATCTTTACTCCGAGCCGAAGACCGCGCTGCGGGATTTTTTCTTTCGCACCAGGCTGACGGACAACTGCAAGAACGCCGTTTTGGAGGGTACTCTTTATTTCGCAGGATCCGGAAATCCCGAAGAAAAAGCTAAGATCGATGTGGTTTTAAAAAACAGCGAAGAAGAGACGAGAGTTTTTTCAGATGAAGTTTATTTCAAAGACGGTAAAAACGAGATCTCGTTTGAAAAAATCGTTGCTTCTCCTCTGCTTTGGTCGAACGAAAAACCGAATCTTTACACACTTATCATCAGAGTTGGATACGAAAGCACTGTCACATACAAATATGTCAGGATCGGATTCAGGCAGGTCGAGATCGTCGGAGAGAAGATACTTCTGAACGGTCAGCCGCTTCTTATCAGGGGAGTCAACAGGCACGATTTTGACCCCGATCACGGCTGGAGCGTGCCCGACGAGCGGTATATTCAGGATCTCAACATCATGAAGCGGTGCAACGTCAACGCCATTCGCACAAGCCACTACCCGAACGATCCGAGGTTTTACGACCTTTGTGACGAATACGGTTTTCTGGTGATGGACGAATGCGATATGGAAACTCACGCAGTCCGCAGAAAAGGCGTGCCGGGCAGCGACCCCGTCTGGAAAAACGCCGTATGCGACAGGATGCAGAGGATGGTGCTGACCGACAGAAACCACCCGTGCATCTTCATGTGGAGCCTCGGCAATGAAGCGGGCGACGGCGACAATTTCCGCGAGATGAAGAACGTCGCCATGGACTATGACGGCACAAGACCTGTCCACTATGAGGGGGATTTTGACCTGACGACGACCGACGTGATAAGCCGGATGTACCCAACGCGGGAGCTTGTCGAAAAGCTCGGCAACAGGCAGGAGATAACCATTTCGCTCTTTGACAACATCGCCAACGCCCTTGCGAGCGACAACAAGCCGATAAAAAAAGAAGATTACACAAAACCCGTGATATTCTGCGAATATGCCCACTCGATGGAAAACAGCCTCGGAAATTTCCGGGAGTACATGGACGCCTTTGAAAAATACGAAAACCTTTGCGGCGGATTCATCTGGGATTTTGTCGACCAGGCGATACACAAAAAAGGTGACGACGGCGTCGACAGATGGCTTTACGGCGACGACTTCAGCGAAAAGGGAAAATGGTACAAACCGCCCTTTAATATCAGAGCTATAACCGGCAGCAACAACTATTTTAACGCCAACGGCATAATCTCCGCCGACAGACAGCTACATCCGGCGGCGCTTGAAGTCAAAAAAGTTTATGCGCAGATGAAAGTTGAGGAGATCGATGCAAAGCAGGGCAGATTTCTCCTGAAAAACAAACAGCTTTTCTCCGATCTTTCGGGATTTGATCTTTGGTATGAGATCACCTGCGACGGGAAAACGATTTTGAAAAAGCAGATCCACAGGGAGATCTATTCCGACGTTCCGCCGCTTGGCGAAAGGGAACTCACAATTGAATACGATCTTGAAAAAGAATATGACGGCGAACTGCTGATCACTTTTTCGTTCCTTCTTGCGAAAGACGAGAGATATGCCGACAAAGGCTATGAGCAGACTTTTGACCAGTTTTTACTGAAAGAAAAAGAAGTGAAACCGAAACAGCACTCCGGCAGTAAGCTTGTTTTCAGGGGCGAGAACGGCGATTTCAAGGTTGTCGGGGAGGATTTTGAATACCGCTTCAAAAACGGCACGATCATGACCGCCGAGAAAAACATGGAGATGCCTCTGGGCAGAGAGCAGAAGATCCACGTTTACCGCGCGCTGACGGACAACGATATAGATTTTTTCAATTTCTTCCTGCCTCTCAAAAAATTTAATTCTCTGTACAGGTGGAAAAAATCGGAATTAAAGCAGAGAGTAAAGCATATCAACGTCAAAAAAAGCGACGACACGGTCGAGGTCGAAACACAGTTTTCTTTGAAGGATATGAAGCACGTCGCCGCAAAATATACAGTCTATGCGGACGGAGAGATCGACGTTTCACTGCGCGGAATTCCGAAGAGGGATATGCTCTGCTTCGGGATGAAGTTCATTCTGCCTAAGAAGTTCGACTTTGTCAGATGGTACGGCAGGGGAGAACACGAAAACTACTGCGACCGCAAGACGGGGGCAAAGATCGGGCTTTACGAAAAGACGGTCAACGAGCTCGAACACAGGTATATGCGCCCGCAGGAGAACGGGCAGAGAACGGACGTCAGGGAGTTGACGCTCAGCGACGGAAGATGTACTATCCGGTTTGAAAGGAACACCGAAACGCCGTTTTGCTTCACCTGCCGCCACTACGATTCGGCCGACCTTGACGAGGCGGCGCACATCCATGAGTTGGAAGAAAAAGACGTCACCGTCCTGACTGTTGACCTGATGCAAAGGGGCGTCGGCGGCGACCTGCCGGGCAGCGCAAGCTTGCGCGAGCCGTATATAATGCATAAGAATAAAGAATACTTGTTGTCGTTTACAATGTCTATTGAAAAATGAAAAACGCTTGATAATCGGGCAAAAAGAGAAGCTGTAAGATCAAATCCTACAGCTTCTTTTAATATCAGATTAGGTTTTATTACGCAAACACTCCGAAGCACGCCAGCAGAATAACGAGCGCGCCGAGCGCAATGCGGTACCAGCCGAACACTTTGAAATCGTGCTTTTTGATGAAATTCATCAGCCATCTTACGCAGAAAAGCGAGACGATGAAAGCAACGATCATTCCGAAAAGAAGGATCACGATCTGGCCGAAGTTGTAGTGGAAGCCGTATTTTACGAGCTTCAATGCGCTGGCTCCGAGCATTGTCGGCACTGCAAGGAAGAAAGTGAATTCAGCCGCCGCGGTACGCGAAACACCGATTATGAGCGCGCCGATTATGGTAGCTCCCGAGCGTGACGTTCCCGGTATCATCGAGAGCACCTGGAACAGACCGATAATGAAAGCTGTTTTGTAGTCGATCGAGCTGAGCTTTTCGATGCGTGGCTCTCTGGTCTTGTTCCAATTTTCGACAACGATAAACGCAACGCCGTAGACGATGAGCATGATCGCGATGGAAACGGGACCGCCGAAATGCGCTTCAAGCCAGTCGTCGAGGAACAGTCCAAGCACCGCGGACGGAATGCAGGCGACGATGACCTTGAACCATGTGCGCATGATGTTCATGTCGAGAGAAAGCTTGCTGTCATCCTTTTTGACGAAGGGCCACATCTTTTTCCAGAACATAATCACAACGGCGATTATTGCGCCCAGCTGAATGACAACAAAGAACATTTCCTTGAATTCTTCGGGCTGGCTGAGCTTGCAGAATTGGTCAACAAGCAGCATATGCCCCGTGCTGCTGATCGGCAGCCACTCCGTGATGCCCTCGACTATTCCGAGGAGGATCACTTTTAACATATCAAGAATAAAACTCATTTTATCACCCCGTTGGATATATATTT
>JAFTCG010000009.1 GCA_017454815.1 Clostridia bacterium | reverse complement strand
GTACAATATAATAGAGTAATAAAAACAGGGGGAAAAAGAAAAACAAAAAAGGTATACTGCTGAAAACCATAATTCACCTGATCAAAAATATTTTATCAATCTGAAAGGGCATAGTTTTGCAACACGTTCGCCCACACGCCGTAAGCCTGGGTTGTCTGGTGAACGTACTGATCGCTGCAATACTCCTCTTTGAGTCCGGTCGCCGAGTCGCCCGTTGCGTCGGCAATGTTTATGTAGCCGAAGCCTTCGATCTCGCAAAAGCTCTTCATTTTTTCGTTGAGCGCGACGATGTTCTCGTTTGTAAGGTTGAGGTTGTCTTTGCCGTTGAGGATGTAGGTCGTGCTGATGACGTTGATCTGAACGCTCTTCCTGTCGAGGATCTTGCCGATGAGTTCAACGTAGTTTTCAAAGACGTCGTTCACGGGATCCTGGACAACGTTGAAGTCGTTGATGCCGAAAAACAGGAAAACCTTGTCGATGTCTTCCGCCTTTTCGACGGCGTCTTCAACCCTCGTTTTTTCGCCCTTGAAGGTGGGGAGTACGGGGCTGTCGCCTTCGATGAGCGCATTCCTCAAGGAAAAGCTGCCCGCCACAAGGAACAGGGGGCCGCCGAGAAATTCCTCGCCCTTTTGCTCGCAATACTGGCTGAAGCCGAGCATAACGGAGTCGCCGACGAAAGCCGACGTCGAGTAATAATCGTTGATGAACGCAAGCTGTTCCTCGCTGAGCGCATAAGTCTGCACCTCGCCGGTCTGATCCGGAGAAGGAGTTACGGTTCCGGGGAATTCGGGATCATCTTCTTTGTCCTCTTGCTGTATGTTATTGTTCTTGTTGTCTTTCTCAACCGCGTAATTATATGCGATCTCCGCATCTTTAACGGCCTTCGCCATTCCGCCGGTGGAGTGGATCTTCACAAGGCTGATGCCGGTCAGCGTTATCATGAAAATGAACGCAACGGCAAAGATCAGCGCCTTGGGGCCGGCTTTTTTCAGCAGTTGGAGGAATAAATGCTTTATCTTTTCCATGTCCACAAATCGCTCCGAAAAATCACTGAAGTCTTTCCTTGATCATTTCCTCGATAAGTCCGGAATCGGACGAGAATACAAGATATACAAAGTCGCCGATCGTTTCAACCGAAGAATCCTTCAGTATCGCATACTGGTCGGGGTTGTAGTCAACGTTCGTCTCCCTCGACTGCTGAATAAACAGCTCGAGTTTTTCGATGACAGCGTCTTTGCTCTCCTGAGAGTTGGTGTTGATGATGACGACCGTGTCGCAAAGAGTCGCCTCCTGCGCGGTCATGAAAACATAGTCGGTATACATGTTCTGCTCAATGCCGTACCTGTTCGAGAGGGATTTCGGCTGGACGGAAACCATCTCCGGGAAGTTCACAACAGCGCTGATCTCTTCAAAGATGCCCTCGCAGGAAACGGAGGACACTTCGCCCGTCACGCTGACAGGGTCGGTGCTGTTGCGGCCGTCGGGGCCTTTTGAGCAGGACGCCGCGGAAAGGATCATAGTCAAAGCCGCAAGAACGGCGATCATTTTTTTCATAATTTTACCCCCGTGAATTTATATTCGACAAATTAACGCAAAATAATATCTTTCAAGAGATTATACCACAAAAATCGCGATTATTCAATATGAAAAATACAAAATTATTCTTTCTTTCCGAAAAAGGGAAAAACGTCGGAAGCTTCGAAAAAAGCAAGAGATGACCGCGCCGGATCAAAGCGCGATCATCTCAATGACGTTACATATTATTCAGCCGAAAAACTGATTTATCTGCTCCGAAAAGGCCGCCGATCAGAAGATCGAAATGACCTTTGTCGCAAACAGCGCCACGGACACGATGGTATCCTGCGAATGGTAAAGGAATATCCTTCCGATCGGGACAGTGAAAACGGACACGGCAAGCTGCGCAACATTGCTTATGAACTTGTTGTCAATGCCTGCAAGAGCTTTCCTTGCAAAGGAGTTGCCGTCTTCACGTTCAAGGAATTCGACCACTGCGTCGCAAAGTATCTCGCTGACAAGCGCGCTGTCGGTTCTGAGGGCGAGCCTGTTCTTCTGCGTTGATGAAACGCTCGGCTTGACCGATGCGTCGGCGGCATAAGTCAGTTTGTTCACTATTTGGCCGAACTGTTCCTTCGTCAGAGGAAGAGTTGTTTCCTTCACGCCGTCTTTGTCGAAATCGAATCCGGCGGGTTCTTCTTTTGTTCCGGTCACAAAACTGCTGTCGATCCAATCCCAGATCAGGCCGCTATTGAGATCAAGATCTTTGAGGAAATCGTTGAACTGAATCAGGCCGAACAGGCTCTTGTTGCCGAGAAGACTGTTAATCAGGTTGTTTACCATGCCGGAATCGAGCGCATAGAGCAGTCGGGGAAGAATATCGACGATGGCGTCCAAGCCGTCCTTTTCAACTTTCGTGATAAGATCCGCCACAGGTTCAAAGGTGAGGTTGGCAACGGCGCGAAGACGTGTCATCGCGGTTGCTCCCGGGGCGCTTTCAGCCTTTGTTACGGCTTCGGTGAACTTGACGGAATCCATGGGGTTGAGCTCGAACAGCTCATAAAGCTCGATAAACAGGTTGTAATTTCCGACTTTATATTCGCCGTTCTCGACAGAGTCGGTGAAGTCACCGAAGACCGAACGCAGGTTCATCTGCGTTCCGATGTCAAGAAGGGAGCACACGAAAGCGTCGATAAAGCCGTATGCGTCGCCGTCTTTAAAGCCGAAGTCTGCGCTCGTGAACTTGATGTCGCTTTCCTGAACTTCAACTATGGTCTGCATTCCCTTCGCCTTCGCATCCTTCAGTTTCTGAACTGCGCCGCTGAATTTTTCGTCAACGCTCAAGCCGTTAATGAAAAAGTCGTTGATGAAAAGCATTTTGATTATGCCGGCGAATGAAGCGAGCGAAGGATCTTCAGCCATTTTTTCGCTGATCGCGTTGACGATGCCGGCTATCACGTCGATAACCGTCTGGCCGACGAGTATCTGCCCTTTAAGCGCGTCGTTGACTTTGCCGTCAACATCGACAAGGCTGTTGACCATCGTCAAGAGCTTTTCGGCGTTTCCGGGTTTGACCTTCACCGAACCGATAACGGTTTTGGTGAACGAAGACATATCAATCTGATTGTCAACGGGAGTCGGAGACGGCTGGGAGCCTTCAGCTGCGTCCACAGCAAAAGCCGCAGTTGCGCAGGAGAACATCATCAGCAGGCAAAGCAGCAGAGAAATAATTCTTTTTGTGGTTTTCATAGAGTTTACTCCTTTCATTTTTGCAAATCAATACCTTGTTATTATATCACATCACCGCTGCAAAAGCAACTTTAGTTTTGAAAACTTTCCCGGGAAAGCAAAAACAAAAAATATTGTTTTTATTTTTGTTGAAAAAAGGCGCGCGATATGGTAAAATGATAAAAAACGCTCGCAGAAAACTGAGTGATATTCAGGGGGGTATTTTATGGGAAATCCACAGGTAGTCGTTGTCGGTTTCACGACCACGGGAGAAAAGGTCTGCGCCGCAGGCGGAAGGGTTTCAACTCAGCCGGGTACGGCTCTCGACATCTGGGCAAAATCCCAGGATGAAGAAAAAAACGAAAACCTGATCTTCAAGGTCACCCAGTCAGGTCACGATTCCACCGTTGAACACTGTTTCTTTAACCTCGTGTTTGACGACGTTTCTGTCGTGACGGAGCAGTTTATGATCGAGTTCAGGTTAGCGTCGTTCACGATCAAGTCGAGAAGATACGTTGATTTCGGGAACGTGGGATACATCGTCCCGGAATTTGAAAAAGGCGAACAAAAAGAAAAATACGTCCAAACCATGGACAGCCTTTTTGCGTTTTACAACAAAATGGTCGAATCAGGCGTTCCTAAAGAGGACGCCCGTTTCGTGCTTCCCTACTGCTTCAAGAGCAATTTCTTCTGCTCGATGAACGGCAGAGAGCTCCTCAGAGTGCTTGAATCAATGCTCTACGGCAGAGGCAAGGACAACCCCGAGATCTATTCGCTCGGTATTTCTCTGCTTGAACAGGCGAGGAAGCTTGCGCCCGGCGTTTTGAAAAATTTTGAGGAGAGGCACTGCAAATATACGGACAACATCTCTCTCCCGTTTAAGGCAAAAAGGCAAAGATCCGAAAAGCCTTTGTGCGAGCTTCTTTCCTACAGCCATGACGCCGAAAGGATCGTCGCTCAAAGCGCGCTGATCCAATGCGACGAGTTTTCCGACAGCGAGATCGACGAAATACTCTCAGATGAAAAAAATATTACACAGATCATTTCGCAGGTGATCAGCTCAAAAAGGCCAAGAGCGCTTGAAAACGCGAATTTTACCTTCAGGCTCAACAACGTTTCCCTCGCGTGCCTGACCCATTTCTCACGCCACAGGATCCAATCGATCAACATCCCGCCCATCTCCGTCTCCGACAGAAACAGCTACGTCCTCCCCGACAGCGTGGTCGAAAAGGGGCTTAAAGACGAATATCTCGATTGCTTCAAAAGAACGTCCGACCTCTACAGCGACCTCAAAGCCGAAGGCGTCGCCGAAAGCATCCTGAGCTATGTTCTCCTGGCGGGCAACACCGTTGACTTCACGATCACGATGAACGCACGGGAGCTGCTTCTTTTCCTCAAACTTCGCTCATGCACAAGGGCTCAGTGGGAGATCCAGAACTACGCCGTAGATATGCTCGCAAAATTGCGCAAGGTCGCCCCGCTGATCTTCAACTTCTACGGCCCAAGTTGTTTTGTGACGGGATCTTGCCCCGAAGGTCGCCTTTCATGCGGCAGAATAGCTGAAATGAAAGAAAAATTCGGAAAATAACATTGCAGATGCTTTTGCCCGACTTCGTTTTGAAGCCGGGTGTTTTTTGCGCTGAAAAAGATTCTCATTTTCTTCAATTGATTTGATAAATCTGTTTATTTGTGGTAGAATGTCATCAAATTGGATCAAAGGGGTTTACTATGATTTTTTTGAGCGACAAACCAAAGCTTATCCTTGCGCCCATGGCGGGCGTGACGGACAAGGCTTTTCGGGAACTGTGCGTGAGCTACGGCGCGGATATGACACTCAGCGAGATGGCAAGCTCAAAGGCTTTGACTTTCAACGACAAAAAAACCGCTCACCTGCTCTCGATCTCCGAGGACGAGCGTCCGTGCGGCATTCAGATCTTCGGCGACGACCCCGAGACCATGGCGCAGGGCGCGAAAAGGGCGATGGAGTTTTCGCCCGATTGGATCGACATCAACATGGGTTGTCCCGCCCCGAAGGTCGCCTCCAACGGCGGCGGCTCCAGCCTAATGAAAAACCCCGATCTTGCGGCGAGGATCGTTGAAGCCGTTTCAAAGGCGGTCAAAACGCAAGTCACAGTCAAGATGAGGACAGGTTGGGACGAAGAGAGCGTCAACGCTCCCCTGCTCGCAAAAATGTGCGAACAGGCGGGAGCAAAAGCCATCACCGTTCACGGCAGGACAAAGCAGCAGATGTACGCCGACCCCATCGACTTTGAAACGATCGCCAGGGTCAAATCCTCCGTCAGCATTCCCGTCATCGGAAACGGCAACGTCAAAGACGTACCAAGCGCAATGGAAATGCTTGAAAAAACGGGATGCGACGCGCTGATGATAGGCAGAGGCGCTCTGGGCAGACCCTGGATCTTCGCAAGGATAAAGTCAGGCCTTTTTGAAAACGTCTCCGTCCCCGAGCCGACGATAGACGAGAGGATCTGCGTTTTGAAAAAGCATATCGAAAAAATCTGCCTTTACAAGGGCGAGGAAGTCGGGATGCGCGAAGCGAGAAAACACGCCGCATGGTATATCAAGGGTATACGAGGCGCGGCAAAATATCGAAACACCGTCAGCACGCTATGCCATATCGACGACCTTTATTCGCTTTGCGACGAAATCATTGCAAAAAACAGCTCCATCGGCAGCGACGACGAGGAGCTTGAAAAGTTCGGATTCAACAACCTTTATTTGTAAACCTGAAATATGCCTTGCAGAAAACGACCGCCTGCTTTGACAGCAGACGGTCGAATTGTTTATTCTGTCAGATTGTCACATACACGGCTTGGATGCAACGTCACGTTGCTCAATACCAGATCCAGCCGAAGAGAAGGATCTTGATTATCCACTGGATGGCGGAGAATTGGACTGTTACGGTGCAGGTGTCGGAGACGGAGTTGCCGTTTGAGGAGTCTGTTACCGTGACAGTGATAACTGCCGAGGCGGGAGTGAAGCCGAAGGTCTTGTTGCTCGTCACCCTGCCGCTGTTGTCAACGCTGACTGCAGAGGAGTTGGATTTGTACGTTACACCGTAGTTAACGCCATCATCCGCATTTATAATTGGTTTTATCACTGTC
>JAFTCG010000075.1 GCA_017454815.1 Clostridia bacterium | reverse complement strand
TTTTTCGCGAAGATAGGTGCTGATCGCGATCCAGCCGTCGCACTGCGGGAGAACTTTCCGAAACTTTCGATCGAGCTCACGTTTTATCATAAGATATCGCAAAAACCTCGTCTTCTGCGGCGTATCGAAGTAGTCCACGATGTCGTAAAACACCCTGATATTCCTGCGTTTACACTCTTTTATGACAAAGCTGTTGAAATCGGTCGTGCCCAGAGAATTATACATTATAACGGCTTTTATGCCGTCTTTTTCATGATTGTTGAGGACAAAAAGAAAAGCGTCGTTCGGGAGCTTTGAGTTGAGCCTCGCGAAACCCGCCGTGTAGGGGATCGTATAGCGATCGGTCGAATCCAGCACTGTGTGGTCTATCTTACCGTTGTTGTCGCCGTCGCGAAAGCAAAGGCAAGCGGTTTTATATCCTGCCTTCTTCATGGCTTCGATGTTGCCGTGCACCCTTTTTCCGGCGGCGTTGCCGTTCGGGTAATCAAAATTACCTACATAGATTATTGTTGCGTTGTCACACATTTTGTCCTCCGGATCATCGGTAGATTTTCTGCGATTTGAGCTTTTTCCTCAGCCACAACAATTTGTCTTTGGGCGATGATTTCAAAAACTCGATGATCTTGCTTCTGATAAAGCGTTTTTTGTCGTTTTCGTCCGTTCTGTCGTCGATATAGTCGCTGTATTTTTCGATCAGTTTTACGTCAACCGTCTCACCTGAAATGTCGATGAACTCCTTTGCGTTGACGATAAAAGCGGAAGGTTTCATGCCGCAAGCGTCGATCGAGCGCGGATGCTTCTTCTGAAAATGGGCATAAATGAAGCTCTCCGTCCTGACTTCACCGCCTTCGATGTAGCTCCTGAATACTTTGCCGTCTTTCCAATAGACGATCTGTTTTTTGTAGTTTGGCAAGCTTCTGAGCTTTACGCGCGTATATTTCTTGTCGATGTCGGCGTAGACTGTTTCAAAATAGACTTTTACGCCGTTGTTTCTACAAATGGGTACTATCCCGGCGATCTCGTCGAAGGCAAAAAGCGTCTCGCACGTGAAAACTTCCCTGTAATCGGCATATGCACCGTTATTCCTGAACATGGAGTTCATCTTTTCGCAGTTTTTATACAGCGTAAAATGACCCAAATGGAGGATTTTTTCATAGTTTTCAAGGATCTCATCCGTGATGACGGAGCCGACGTCACCCCAGATCTGATCGAGGTCGCAGTTGCCCCAGAAGTCATAGTCTTTCAGCAGATCCTCAAAAATGTAGCCGTATGCGGGTCTGTAGTCGCAGATCTTATAAGGGTAGCTCAGGGCTATCTTAAAATCGAACTTTGATTGTACCTTCGCCCTGAATTCGTCAAAGCTCATCTCGAAAACTTTGAGGTTTGAAGGCGCGTTATCAAGCAGCGGATTCTTTGCATCGTCCGTCATCAGCAGGAAATCCGCCCTGCCTTCGAGGAAAGACAAGGTATACGCCCACTCACTGAAATAATCGGGCAGTTTGCCGAAATATGGTATCACAAAAGCTAATCTTTTACCGTTTTCCACTTCAAACCTCCGAAATAGTTGTCTTTTATCAGTATTATAACATATCGAAATATTTTCTTCAATCGTTATATGAAAATTTCCGTGCGCTCTGATATTGATTTGTTCGGGATAATGTGATAAAATTTCATGTAGAAATCTATGAGGGGGTTTTCAACATGAAGCTTTCTGCAAAATTCATCAAACGAAGCGACAAAATGTGCGACTTTGACAACCACGTCCCGGCGCCCTATTTCAGGAAGACGTTTGAGCTCGATTTTGTTCCCGAAAACGCCGAGATCACCGTCACGGGGCTCGGGTTTTACGAATTATATATTAACGGCAAGGATGTCACAAAAGGTCCTCTCGCGCCGTATATCTCAAATTTTCGCCAGGTGGTATATTACGACAACTACGACCTGACGGGAGTGCTGAAAAAGGGCAAAAATGTCGTCGCGCTCGTGCTTGGCAACGGGATGAGAAACGCTTTTGGCGGCTTCATCTGGGATTACCATTTCACAGACTCGCGCGGCCCTGTCTGCACTGCGCTTTGCCTCGAAGCCGAAGGCGAAGGAAAAGCTTTCACCCTCGAAGCGGACGATAGCTTCAAAACCCACGATTCCCCTATCCTCTTTGACGACCTGAGGATGGGCTATATTTACGATTCAACAAAGGAGATCGAAGGCTGGAACGAAGTCGATTTCGACGATTCCGGTTGGGACAACGCCATGCCGGAAACAACACCCTCGGGAGTCAGGAAGCTTTGCAAAGCAGAGCCGATCGCCTATACCGGCGTTATCAAGCCCGTGAGCGTGAAGCACTACGATTCTCTCCCCTTCGCTTACAAGTCGACCTCACTCGACAGCGAGCCTTTTGAGGAATCCGTCAGGAAAGACGTTTACGTCTACGATTTCGGCGAGAACAATTCCGGCATAACAGTCCTCAAAATCAACGGCAAGCCCGGCCAGAAGATCACCGTCAGGCACGGCGAATTTGCCCCGAACGGGCTTTTCTCGATCAGCAACGACATCTTCATCCGCCCCCGCTCCACCGAGCTGTATCTTGAGTATTCCCAGACGGACGTTTTCATCTGCAAAGGCGGCGAAGAGACTTTTGTCCCGAAATTCAAGTACGACGGCTTCCGATACATCCTCGTCGAGGGGCTTGAAAAAGAACAGGCTACGCCCGACGCTTTTGAATATCTGACCATGAGCAGCAAACTCGAAAAAAGAGCTTCGTTCGAATCGTCATCGGAGATGCTCAACAAATTAGCGGAGATGACCTGCCGATCCGACGTCTCCAACTTCCTCTATTTCCCGACGGATTGCCCCCAGAGGGAGAAAAACGGCTGGACGGGCGACGCTTCGATGTCGGCAAAGCACATGATGCTCTGGCTCAAAGCCGAACAAAGCCTCGAACAATGGCTTGAAATGGCACGGCTTGACCAACTGCCTGACGGCAACGTCCATTCCGTCATCCCGACACACGGCTGGACTCTCACAGAGTGCGTCGGCGGCCCCGCATGGGATTCGTTCATCTTCAACGTCACAAAGGAGATCTACCGCCATACGGGCGACAAAAAGGTCATCGTCGACAACGCTCAGATGATGCTTCGCTATCTCTCGTTTATCCTCACAAAAATCCGCGACGACGGCACCGTCTTCTACGGTCTGCCCGACTGGTGCGACCCGAACGAAAAGAAACTCGGAAGAACAGCTTCGCCCGGTTATGTGACCGATACGCTGTTTTCGCTGATGAACGCCCGCGAAGGCGAATTCCTGTTCGGCGAAGCCGGGATGACTTTCGAGAGAGATTTTGCAAAGAATATCGCGGACACATTCAGAAAGAATTTCAGGGATCATCTGGTCGACCCGGAAACGCTCATCGTCAACGGCAACTGCCAGACGTCTCAAGCGCTCGCAATCGCTGCCGGAGTTTTTAACGAAGACGAGATCGAAACTGCAAAGAGCAATCTTCTCGACATCATCCGCCGCGACGGAGAGATCAACGCCTGCGGAATGCAGGGACTTCGCTACATTTTCCACGTTCTCTGCGACATGGGTGAGCAGGAGCTTGCCTACAGGATGATCACCTCCGAAAACCGCTCGTGCTACGGCAATTGGATCAAAAAGGGGCTCACGACGCTGGCTGAAAAATTCTTCTTCGACAGCGATCCCGACCTCGGCTCTCTCAACCATCATTTCCTCGGCGACATACTCTCGATTTTCATAGAGGAGTTTGCCGGAGTGAAACCGAACCCGAACTGCAACGACAAAAACTATTTCGTCATCTCTCCCCGATTCCTCAAGGAACTCGATCACTGCAAAGCCTCCTACAACGCCGAAAGCGGCGAGCTTTCCTGCCGGTATGAAAGGATCGAGGGCGGAAAAATAAAACTCTCTATCTGCGTTCCCGACGGTATGCACGGAAAACTAAAGCTCAACGATTCGTCGACTGACGGCAAAACGGAGCTTGATCTTCACGGCGGAAAGCATGAATTTATTGTAGAAACCAAATGATCTAAAAAAACAGCCTCTCGTCGGAGAGGCTGTTTCTTATTGTTCGTATTATTCCGATTCTTCCGGTTTGTTGATCTCCAGCGCGCGCTTATCGAGATAAGGTTCTGTCGTTTCTTTATAAATGATCTCAAGGATCGCAAGCAGCGGGACGGAGACGATAATGCCCACAACTCC
>JAFTCG010000074.1 GCA_017454815.1 Clostridia bacterium | reverse complement strand
CCGTATGGGATTATTGATCCAGCCGGAGCTTGCGCTTGCAAATTTGCCGCGTGAACGTATAACCGAAGAAAATTCAGCTATTTTCCTGTCGGAGTGGCGTGCGCTTATTCGCGCATACCGTCATCATCCGTGCATTGCTGTTTGGTGCGGCGGAAACGAAATGGTATGGGGTTTTCCGTTTAGTAAAGATTTGTACGACGAAGCAAAGCGGCTTGATCCTTACCGCCCCGTTGCTTCTACCGACGGGTTGTTTAAGGCTTGCAGCGTAGATGATACTTTCGATTTTGCAAGTATCGTTCCGACGGAATCTACCGAATTTTTGCCTTTTGGCAAATTTAAAAATATGTTCACGCGCGACCGTTGCGGCAAACCGCAGATCATCCATGAAATGGGGAACTATACAACTGTTTATGACATCGATCTTTTGCCTCGTTTGGAGCCAAAAAGATCAAAGCGCACGATAGTGGTCGAAAAAATCATTAAAGATAAGAACTGCCGTGCGCTTTATAACAAAGCAAGCAAAAACGCTCTCGAGCTGCAGAAGTTTTGTCATAAACTCAATATTGAAAAAGCAAGACTTTCACCTGAATTTTGCGGCTATCATTTTTGGACGCTTGTCGATTATTATGAGACAACGCAGGGACTTCTGAATATATTTTATGAGGACAAGGCTTTTTGCGCCGACGAGTTCAAAAAGATAAACCGCCAAAGTGTTCTCCTGTGGGACACAGATCAATATGTGTTCCGTTCGGGAGAAAAGGCAGAGATTTCAATCAAGCTTTCCAAGTTTGGCAGTGATTTGCCCCTGTCGGGCAAGCTTACTCTTACGCTTTTTGACGACCAAAAAGAATACGTAAGAGAAGAAACCGAAAAGGTCTTTTCGGGACACGGAATAATGGAAGCGATGAGATGTTCTTTGCAACTTCCCGAAGTTTCAGACGAGCGAATATATACGCTTCGCGCAAAGTTTGAAAGCAAAGACGATATAATCGAAAACAGTTGGGAAGTTTTTTGCGTTCCTCAAGTGAAGATAGGAACACAAAAGGAAATATATATCCATGATCTCTCCTGCCCGCTCATAGAAGGAGACAGTGTTCCTACTCGTCGGTTCACTGTTTCTCAACCGATCGGAGAAGGACAGCTTATTTTGACGGAACATCCGGGCACAAGTATGCTGGAAGCCGTAATGAATCAAGGCGCTTTGATGCTTCTCCTGGCGGAGGAAGATACTTTTAAAGAAACCGCAAAAAATAACACTTTCAAGACTCCATGGTGGGATCAGGGCGAAATTTGGTATCTATCCAACACAAAAAACAGTCAGATCTCCTGCGTTGTGGAGGACTGTCCGGCGACGAAGATGATTCCTTATGACGGTGCTTGGAGAATTGATTTGTTCGGCGCAGTTGACTATGCTCACGCCGTCAATTTAGATGCGCTCGGGTTTGACGTAGAAGCGCTGATATATGGTATTGACACAAAATTTGACCGTCTCGGATATCTGTTCCAATTTGCTTTTGGAAAGGGCAAGGTACTTGTTTGCACGTTGCGTCACAAGAGAGAGGATCTAAAAGATCCCGCCGTTGATTACGTCATGAAACGACTTATCAATTATGCGATGTCAGATGAATTCAAACCCGAAAAACAGGTGAAAGCAAACGAACTCCTGTCAGCGTTGAAAAACGGTTTTTAGAAAGGATACAATGATTATGTTTGAAATATTGTTGATCCTGAAATGCAACTTCACAACAAAGATCCGTCACAAGTCTATCTTACGTCTGGAAGACTTGCTTACGAAAGGGTAAAAACCATGTTGAATATTTCTACTAATAAAAACGCAGTTTTCATAATGCTTGGTCAATCAAACGCTGTCGGCTACGCCACGTTGATGCCGGAAAGCGAGAGGATTAAAACACCACTAAAAAACGTCTTCGGGCTTACAAGGAAAAACAATCTTTCTTTTGACAACAACGAACTCGTTTGGACGCCTTACACAAGCGGCGACACTATTCTCGGTGAAGAAAACGACCATACGTATTCCGTTTCAAACTGCCTTGCGCAACTTTGGCAGAACGCGATCGATGAAGGAAAATCTCTGCCGAATCTGTATATTATTACTATAGCCATCGGAGCGCAGGGCGTCACCGAAGAATATATGTGGAATCCCGATCGACCGAAGAAGCTTATTCCCGGTCCGCTCGGAGTTGCGGATATTTCTCTTTGTCCGTTGTCATGTCATATTTTCAGCCTTCTCGATGACAGCTTTCGTAAAATGGGCAAAGAATACGAAATAATCGGTTTGCATTGGCGCGGCGGCGAGGAAGATATGTGCGTCCCGAAAGAAAAGCTGGAATGTGAGTTGAAACAGACTTATGACCGGCTATTCGAAAAATTCTATGATAATCTTGCAGCCATACCGCCGATCGTCCTGCATAAAATCGTCTGTAATAAGCGAGTTATGGAAATTGATCCTTCCGGAAAACGGCTGGAAAGCATGGACTATATCAATTCTGTTTTTTCCATTCTTGCGAGAGAAAACGAGAATATCTCGTTGTTTAACGTGCAAAATGCGCCGTATTATGATTCAACTTTGCCGTATGACGGAATTTTCAAGGACGGTGACTTGCATTTCACTCCCGAAACGAATCGTTGGGTGGCAAAGACGATACTTGAAAGCTATATCGAAAGTTCCCGACGATAAAAAGAACGGGAGAGATGGGCTTGATGAAATCCAAAATTTGCTCGTCCCTTTGGTAATACCATATTTACCGGTAGGGATTTGCTTTCCCAATTCACCGCCGACATTTCAAAATGTGGCGGCTTTTCCATCTGATTTATCTTAAAGTGTAACATCAAACAGATACATTTAAATTGTAAAACCAAACGCATACGCTTGCCGACTTGGGGTTAAGCTCTCTTGATTTGGTCAACCTTGCTGTTGCCGTTGAGGACGAATTTGATATTGAAATACCCGATAGGGCAATCAAGACATTTAAAACCGTCGGCGATGTTATTGATTTCATCGAAAAGCATTAGACACGATAGGGATATTGTCGAAACATTTTTACGTGTAACTTTTCGCTTTTCTTTCTATGGTTTGGTACCTTTTAGCACGTCTTATACAAAGAGGCCCTTAACACGTAATTTGCGTAGTTGAGGGCTTTTGTTTATCCGACAGTTTTCCGTGAAGAGCAAAAAAAACTTCGCTCCCGAGATACCTTTCGGTAAATCGGGAGCGAATACTTTTCAATTATTATTTTCTGATCCAAACATTATCCCGTTGCGCGGGACTATTCCGAAGTTTTCAGGATCTCTTCGGCAATGACACGCTTTGAAACACAGCGGTTCATGGCTTGCTTTTCGATATACCTGTGCGCGTCGGGCTCTGTTAGCTTGAGCTGGCTTATGAGCACCCATTTTGCGCGGTTGACGAGCCTGATCTCGTTCATTTTGTCTTCGAGCGACACTGTTTTCTTTTCCGTTTTCCGAATGCGCTCTTTTGCGCTCATGAGCCATCCTGTTGCGGTCAGGAAAGACGATTTTGAAAAGGGCTTTTCCATCATGAAAACTCCGCTTTTAACGAGCTTTTCATATACGTCATTATAAAGCTCCTGCTTTGCCATAAAGAGCACGATGCCGTTGTGCATATCAACAACGTCGATCGCAAACCTCACGCCGTTGTCGCCGGGGAGAGGGGAGTTGATGATGACAATGTCGAAATCTCTCTCGGAGATCGCTCTCTTTGCGCTGCTTATGTCGCTGACTACGTTCACCGGCGAAAAGAGCGGGACAGGCAGCACTTCAGGCAGCGATTGATTGAATTGTTCCGAAGCCGAAACGACCAGAACGCTGTAGATCTGTTCCATCAAACTCAAGCTCTGTCCCTCCTTTACGCGTTATTTTTGTGACGATTATTTGCAGTAAGCGTTTATGATAGGCTGTGGGATGTATTTTTTGATAAACTCGTCGTTGATCGCCGATTCCTTTGCGTGGCGTATGTCACACGGCAGTTTGGCGAGCTTTGCGAGAGTTTTTTCGTCTGATTTGTAGAGGTTTTCGTTGACCGGATCTGGAAGCTGAATGTCGTTTTCGATCCCGTGAAGCCCCGCCCTGATCATCAGCGTAAAGGCGATATACACATTCGCGCTCGGGTCGGGGGAGCGGAGCTCTGCGCGGCGATAGGGTTCAACAGCGGCGGGGATGCGCACAAGCTGCGAGCGGTTTTCCGACGACCAGGAAACGTATCCCGGGGCTTTCATCTGGCCGAGACGGCCGTATGAATCAGCCGTAGGGTTGAGGAATACCGTCATCGGGACGATCTTGTCGAGCACGCCTGCGACCGCGCCGGTGAGGTTTTTTGACATCTCGTTTGGTTTGACGGAAAAATTGATGTGGAAACCGTTGCCGGGCTCATGGTCGAGAGGCTTCGGGGAGAAATCGGCGAAAAGACCGTTGCGGCGTGCAACAGTCTTGACGACGGTCTGGAACGTCATCACGTTGTCGGCGGCGCCCAGAGCGTCGGTGTATCTGAAATCTATTTCGTTTTGTCCGGGGCCTTCCTCGTGGTGTGAGCTTTCGGGGTGGATGCCCATTTGTTCGAGCGTCAGGCAGATCTCACGTCTGACGTTTTCGCCCCTGTCTTCGGGGGCGATGTCCATATACCCCGCATTGTCGTAGGTCGTTTTAGTCGGCTCGTTGTTTTCGTCGAGCTCAAATAGATAAAACTCCTGCTCCGATCCGAAATAGAAGCTATAGCCGAGAGCTTTGGCTTCCTCAACGGTGCGTTTCAAGAGGCTCCTTGTGTCGCATTCAAATGGTCTGCCGTCGGGGTAGGTGATGGAGCAGAACATTCTGACAACTTTGCCCTGTTCGGGACGCCAGGGGAGCCTTGTGAGTGTCTCCGGCTCGGGGTGGAGGAAAAGGTCGGACTGCGCTTCGTCGCCGAATCCTGCGATCGCCGAAGCGTCGAAGGCTAGTCCTTATTCAAAAGCGCGAGGCAGCTCCTCGGGCATGATCGAAATATTTTTCTGCCGTCCGAAAACGTCGCAAAAAGCAAGACGTATAAATTTTACATCCTCCTCCACAACATATTGCATGACCTCATCTTTTGAATATTTCATAGTATTTTCCTGCCTTTCTAATTGGCTACATAGAGCTGTTTGTAGGGATTGCTGCTGTCCGGTGTGACAACGGTGAAGGGTGAATTCATCAATCCGCTTTCATCGTAATCAAAGAGCTGACAAAACTCCGAAACGTATTTTCCGATTTCTTTCATATCTTCCGACGTGGCGGCTCTTGCGCTGACCTGCGACGGAAATTCAACGTTTTTGCAGTCGCTGCGCAGGATCATTTTTCCCGCGTGCATTCCCGTGCAGGGGAAATTGCCCACAATACCTTTTTCGTCGGTGTTGAGGCCGAGCACAACGATAATGCCGCCCGCCTGGTATTCGCCAAGGAAGCTTCCGGCTCTGCCGCCGATGACCATGAGCGGCACTTTGTTTTCGTAAGCTTTCATGTGGATGCCTGCTCTGTAGCCTGCGTTGCCTTTAACGAAGATAGAACCGCCGCGCATTGCGTAACCTGCCGCGTCGCCGACGTCGCCGTGGATGACGATCTTTCCGCTGTTCATCGTGTCGCCGACAGCGTCCTGCGCGTTGCCCGAGACGATTATTTCCGCGCCGTTAAGGTAAGCTCCGAGAGCATTCCCGGGAACGCCGTCGATTGAAATGGTTTTGTCCGTCATGCCTGCGGCGATAAATCTCTGGCCGAGACAGCCGCAAAGCGTATTGTATTTGTCGGGATTTCTAAGGGCTTCGTTGATCTGTTTATATCCGAGCGATTTTGCATCTATAAGCATTATACAACACCTCCGAATTTTTTTCTACGTGTCTGGGGCAAAAAAATTGAATTTGATGCAACTTTTTTTGTAAAATCAAAGTCGATAGTGTCAAGCGGCGTCTTTTCTCTGATGAGAGAGGTGTAAATCCCGGCTCTCTGGGTGTCGCCGATGAGGATAAATCCTGAAAGATTGTTGTCTTTGATAAAGAATCTTCTGAGTCGTCCTTCATTCTTTTCCTCCCTCATTTCGCCGTCATAAGTTCCTGCGCTCATGATGTGAAGCCCGAAAAATCCGATCGAATTCATAGGAATAGCGTTGTCAAAGGTGTCGTCACCGCCAGCCATGTTGACTCCGGCGGTATGACCCTGCATATATGCGTTGGGGAGGATCGCAAGCACACGTCTTGCGCCGAGGGAAGAATCGTAGCCTTCCGCGCAGTCGCCCGCGGAGAAAACGTCGGGAATGCTTGTTTTCATCGTGTCGTCAACGACGATGCCTCTGTTTGTTTCGCCGCCTATCTCTTTGACAAGCGAGATGTTTGCTCTCACGCCGACAGCAAGCACAAGGATGTCAAATTCAACCTCCTCACCGTTTTTCATGAAAGCCGTATTTTTTTCAAACCTGTCGGCGCTGTTGCCCAGGAGGAATTCAATTCCGTTTTCTTCAAGATGCTTTTGGACGATCGCGGCGCAGTCGTTGTCGAGGATGCTTGATAGCACTCTGTCCGCAAGGTCGCAAACCGTGATCTGTCCGACTCTGTCGCGGATGCCTTCGGCGCATTTCAGCCCGATAAGTCCCGCCCCGACGATGAGAACTCTGGCGTTTTTGTCGAGCGCTTTTTCAAGATCGAGCGCATCGTCGAGCGTCATAAAGCTGAATTTCTTTTCAACCGTATCGAGCCCCTTGAACGGAGGTACAAACGGTGAAGATCCGGTCGCGATGCAAAGGCTGTCGTATTCAACGCTTGAATTTGCAAGGTTGACTTTTTTCTCTTTTGTGTCGATGCCGACAGCTTTTTCGCCGAACAGGACTTCGCAGTTCATTTTTTCATAAAAGTCCGGGCTTCTGTACTTCATCCTCTGAAGGTCGGTTTTGTTTTCGAGGTAATATGAGATCAGCGGACGGCTGTAAACGTGGTGGTTTTCTTCGGAGATCACTGTGATTTTTCCGCCCTTGTCAACGCTTCTGATCCCTTCGATACAGCCGATCGCGGCTGTGCCGTTGCCGATTATAACATAACGCTTCATTCTTCGTCACCCCTTTGCTCATAAACTATCGCCTTGTTCGGGCATCCTTTTACGCACGCAGGCTCGCCGCAGCTGTTTTCAAGGCAGAGTTCGCATTTTTGCATGATTCCGTCCTCTGCCGGAGACAACGCTCCGTAGGGGCAGACAAGCACGCAAGTCAGACATCCGACGCATTTTCTGCGGTCGATCTTCACAACGCCGTCAACTTTCGAGATCGCGCCCGCAATACAGCTTTTGAGGCATATCGGGTCGTTGCAGTGTCTGCAGGAGACGGCGAAAGTGATCTTGTCGTCGCCCTCGACGTGTATCCTCGGAAAAATCTTCTTGCCTTTGAGCGCGTAAGCCATGTCGGCCATACCCGAATTGGCGAAAGCGCAGTTATATTCGCACAGGTGACATCCGATGCACCATTCTTCATTAACATATACACGTTTCATATATTATTCCCCCGCGTGAGATATACCGAGTATATCAAGTTCTTTCTGAGTAAGTCCGACGCCGCGAAGCATCAGCCTGTTGCCCCTGAGAGCTTCGATGGAATTGATTCCCATGCCGCCCATGATCTCCATGATCTCATGGCGCCATGCGTTCATCAGGTTGACAAGCCTCTGGCTTCCGATGTCGGGATTGAGCCTTTTGACAAGATCCGGGCGCTGAGTTGCAATACCCCAGTTGCATTTGCCGCTCTGGCAAGTTCTGCAAAGGTGACAGCCGAGCGCAAGCAAAGCTCCCGTCGCAATGTAACATGCGTCTGCGCCAAGAGCAACGGCTTTGACGACGTCCGAAGCGCTGCGGATGGAGCCGCCTGCTACAAGCGATACGTTGTTTCTGATCCCTTCGCTGCGAAGCCGCTGGTCAACCGCCGCAAGCGCAAGCTCGATAGGGATACCTACGCTGTCTCTGATCCTCGTCGGAGCCGCACCCGTGCCGCCTCTGAAACCGTCAACGACGATGATGTCCGCGCCGCTTCTTGCGATTCCGCTGGCGATGGCGGCGATGTTGTGCACTGCCGCAACCTTGACGATGACGGGCTTTTTATACTGCGTAGCTTCTTTCAGCGAGAAAACAAGCTGTCTGAGGTCTTCGATCGAATAAATGTCGTGGTGGGGAGCAGGGGAGATCGCGTCCGTTCCTTCGGGGATCATCCTCGTTTTTGAAACGTCGCCGACGATTTTTGCGCCGGGGAGATGACCGCCGATGCCGGGCTTTGCGCCCTGTCCCATTTTGATCTCTATCGCTGCGCCGGCGTTGAGGTAATCTTCGTGCACTCCGAAACGTCCCGACGCGACCTGGACAATAGTGTTTGCGCCGTACTGATAAAAATCTTCGTGAAGTCCGCCTTCACCCGTGTTGTAGAGCGTTCCGAGCTCCGTCGCCGCTCTTGCGAGCGATGCATGAGCGTTGTAGCTGATCGAGCCGTAGCTCATCGCCGAGAACATCACGGGTATCGAAAGCTCGATCTGGGGAGACAGATCGCATTCAAGCTTTCCGTCTTCGCCCCTTGTTATTTTGCCGGGCTTTTTGCCGAGGAAGACTTTCGTTTCCATCGGCTCGCGAAGCGGATCGATCGGCGGATTCGTGACCTGTGAAGCGTTGATGAGGATCTTGTCCCAATAGACGGGCAGCGGTTTCGGATTTCCCATTGAGGAGATCAGCACGCCGCCGCTGTTTGCCTGCTTGTAGATTTCTTTTATTGTGTCGTTTTGCCAGTTGGCGTTTTCCCTGAGGGTGCAGTCGCTCTTGACTATCTTCAAAGCCCTTGTCGGGCAGAGAGATACGCATCTTTGGCAGTTTACGCATTTTGTCTCGTCGCTGAGCATGATGCCTCTTTCGGGATCAAAGCTGTGCACTTCGTTTGCGCACTGCCTTTCGCAAACACGGCACGCAATGCATCTTGTGTCGTTTCTGACAACTTCAAATTCAGGATATACAAATTCTACTCCCATTTTAATATGCACCGTCCTTTACTCTGACTATGACCGCCTCGCCGCCAGCGGGCGCCCAGATGTTTTCGGCTTCGGGCTCCATCGCCCTGATCGCCGCTTCCTCGCTTGCGATATAAACTTTGTCGTCCTTTTCCCCGACGACCATCGAGCGAAGCTTCAGCCTGTCGTTGAGAGCCATAAGTCCGCCGTCAACACCGAGGACAATCGAAAACGGGCCCGTTACCAGCAAGCTCGGGAAAACAGTTCTGAGAAACTGCAGTTTTTTCTTTTCATATTCGTCCGTTTTCTTTTCGATCGTGCTCCAGAAGGGAGCGGCGATGACGTTTGCCGCCTCTTCAAGCGTCAGCTTCTGAACGCGGACGAGGTAGTCGAGTATATATGTAATAACTTCCGTGTCGGTCTGGAGCGTGCATTTGTAGCCGAACATTTCAATAAACCGGCGGTTTGCGTCGTAGGATGAAATTTCGCCGTTGTGAACGATCGAATAATCGAGCAACGTGAACGGGTGAGCGCCGCCCCACCAACCGGGAGTGTTCGTCGGGTATCTGCCGTGAGCAGTCCAGCTGTAGCCTTCGTATTCGTCGAGTCGGTAGAAAATTCCGACGTCCTCGGGGAAACCGACTGCCTTGAAAGTTCCCATATTCTTTCCGCTGGAGAAGATGTATGCGCCTTTCATCTGCGTGTTGATCTTCATGACTGTCCTTGCGACGAATTCCTTTTCGTCGAGCTGTAGGTCTGCAAGAACGGATTTGAGAGGTCTGACGAAATATCTCCAGATAATAGGCTCGTCCGTGATCGCGGGGATCTTTCTCGTCGGGATGATCTCGCCGTGCACCACTTCAAAGCCTTCTTTGAGGAAAGCCTCGCAGTCTTTACGGGTGGCGCGGCAGTCGAAGAAGAAATGGAATGCGTACAGGTCTTTGTATTCGGGATAGATCCCGTAGCCTGCGAATCCGCCGCCCAGACCGTTTGAGCGGTCGTGCATCGGCTTCATGGAGTTGATAATGCCTTCGGCGGTCATCCGTTTTCCTTCCTTCGAGATAACTGCGGCGATGGCGCAGCCGGACGGTATTCTGACTTGTCCTTCGAGGTTGTTGTTCATACTGATCTTCCTTTCTTTCCCAGACATAAGAAAAGACGCCCATTTCGGCGCATTAGCTTGCGCTGAAATGAACGTCATTGCTCATCGACTTGCATTATACTCTTATAAATAAGGTTTGTCAAGCGAAAAACAAAGATTTTTGAAAAATTTTTTAAAAAAAATTGCAAAAAGGGGTTGACAAAGTAATTTCGAGGGTGTATAATGCGTCTTGTGAAAAGGCAAAGGCGTCTTTGAGCTGCGGCTCTTGGACGCTTTTCTTCTTTTTAAAACAAAATAAAAAAGGCAATGGCGTCTTTCATGTATCTTTCATGGAAGGCGCCTTCAACCTATTTTTAAAGAAAAGGGGTTTGTATTATGACTAACGTATCCGAACAATTCGCAAGCATGGTGTTTGACGACAGAGTGATGAAAGCAAAGCTTTCCGCTAAGGTTTATGCTTCCCTGAAAAAGACGATCGACGAGGGCGCACAGCTTGACATCAGCGTTGCCAACGCTGTAGCCGACGCGATGAAGGAATGGGCGCTTTCCAAGGGCGCAACTCATTTTACCCATTGGTTCCAGCCTTTGACGGGAATCACCGCAGAAAAGCACGACAGCTTTATTTCTCCTTCACCCGACGGCGGCGTTATCATGGAGTTCTCCGGCAAAGAGCTGATCAAAGGCGAGCCGGACGCATCTTCTTTCCCGTCAGGCGGACTTCGCGCAACGTTTGAAGCGAGAGGATATACAGCATGGGATCCGACCTCATATGCTTTCATCAAGGGGAAGACCTTGTGCATCCCGACGGCGTTTTGCTCCTACGGCGGTCATGCGCTCGACAAGAAAACACCGCTTCTTCGTTCCATGGAAGCGCTCAACAAGCAGGCGCTTCGTATTCTCAGACTTTTCGGAAACAACACCGCGAAATGCGTCCGTTCTTCCGTGGGCCCCGAGCAGGAATATTTCCTTGTTACGAAAGAAATGTACGAAAAACGTCCCGACCTGAAGTTTACCGGCAGAACGCT
>JAFTCG010000073.1 GCA_017454815.1 Clostridia bacterium | reverse complement strand
TCAAATCCCTCTCCGATATGCTTAAAGGTAAGCAGGGACGTTTCCGTCAGAACCTTCTTGGTAAACGTGTCGACTATTCCGGACGTTCCGTTATCGTCGTAGGCCCCGAACTCAAGCTCTATCAGTGCGGCCTTCCCAAAGAAATGGCTCTCGAGCTGTTCAAGCCCTTCGTCATGAAACGCCTTGTTGAGACCGGCGCAGCAGAGAATATCAAGCGCGCAAGGAAGATGGTTGAGCGCGTCAACAACGCCGTTTGGGATGCCCTTGAAGTCGTTATCAAGGATCACCCCGTGCTTCTCAACCGCGCTCCCACGCTTCACCGACTCGGCATCCAGGCTTTCGAGCCCGTATTGATCGAAGGCAAAGCGATAAAGCTTCATCCCCTCGTTTGTACGGCTTTCAACGCCGACTTCGACGGCGACCAGATGCCTGTTCACGTTCCGCTTTCCGCAGAAGCACAGGCTGAAGCAAGATTCCTTATGCTTGCTACGAACAACCTCCTCAAGCCCTCCGACGGACGTCCTGTTACAGTTCCGACTCAGGACATGGTGCTCGGTTCTTACTACCTTACTCTTGTCCGCCCGGGCGAAACAGGCGAAGGCAAAGCGTTCAGGGACGTTGATGAGGCAAAAATGGCTTATGAAGACGACGTTATCGGCCTTCACGCATTGATAAAGATCAGGATGACAAAGGAATTCGAAGGCAAGCCCGTCACCAAGATCGTTGAAACCACGATCGGACGAGTTATCTTCAACGAAGCGATCCCGCAGGATCTCGGATTTGTCGACAGAACAAAAGAGGAAAACCTCTTTGTTCCCGAAGCTGATTTCCTTGTCAACAAAAAGATGCTCGGCAAGATCGTTGCAAAATGCATCAAAGTCCACGGCACTGCCGTGACCGCCGAAGTTCTTGACAAGATCAAGAGCCAGGGCTACAGATATTCGACCCGAAGTGGCATCACCGTTGCTTCCTGCGACGCGACTATCCCGCCGAAAAAGGCTGAGCTCCTCGCCGAAGCGGACAAGAAGATCGACAAGATCGACCGCGACTATCAGAGAGGTCTCATCAGCGCGGAGGGACGTTCCGAAAGAGTTGTCGCCGTTTGGGAAAAATGTACTCAGGACGTTGCCGCCGAGCTTAAAAACAACTTTGACAGATACAACCCGATATTCATGATGCTTGACTCCGGCGCCCGTGGTAACGATTCCCAGCTGCGTCAGCTTGCGGGAATGCGCGGTCTTATCGCGAACACTGCAGGTAAGACGATCGAAGTTCCCATCAGAGCCAACTACCGCGAAGGTCTGAACATTCTCGAATACTTCATCTCCTCCCGTGGTGCGCGTAAAGGCCTTGCTGATACGGCTCTTCGTACTGCCGACTCGGGTTACCTGACCAGACGTCTTGTCGACGTTTCCCAGGAAGTCATCATCCATGAAGAAGACTGCCACTGCACGGAAGGTCTTGAAGTTTACGACATCTACGACGGCAACAGAAGGATCGTCGGACTTGCCGAAAGACTTACGGGAAGATACCTCCTCGAAGACCTTGTCGACGAAGCAACAGGCGAGCTCATTATGAGCAAAGACGAGATGATGAGCGAAGACACAGCCGAAAAGGTTGCCAACTTTGTTTATGAAAAATATGACAGAGAGCATTCCTCCGAGGAAGCCGACAAAGAAGGCGCAAGGATCCGCATCCGCTCGCTTCTGACCTGCGGCTCGCAGCACGGCGTTTGCATCAAGTGCTACGGCTCCAACCTTGCAACGGGAATGCCCGTTACGATCGGCGAAGCGGTCGGTATCATCGCGGCTCAGTCCATCGGAGAACCCGGTACACAGCTCACGATGAGAACGTTCCACACCGGCGGCGCAAAGGATGCGGGCGACATCACTCAGGGTCTTCCCAGGATCGAAGAACTCTTTGAAGCCCGCAAGCCCAAGACTCTTGCCATTTTGAGCGAGATCGACGGCGTTGTCTCCATCCGCGAGATCAAGAAATCCAAGCACGTCGTCGTCACCAACGCGGAAACTGCCGACGAGAGAAGCTACCTCATCCCCTACGGCTTCAGAGTCAAAGTCGAGGAAGGCGACATCATCACAAAGGGTACAGAGCTCACCGAAGGCTCCAAGAACCCGCATGACATCCTTGACGTATTGGGCGTTGATGCCGTTCACGATTACCTTATACGCGAAGTTCAGAGAACTTACCGTATGCAGGGTGTTGACATCAACGACAAACATATCGAGGTCATCGTCCGCCAGATGATGAGAAAGATGAAAGTTATCGACGAGGGCGAAAGCTCGTTGCTCCCCGACACCCTTATCGAAAAATACGATCTCCTCGGCATCAACGAAGAGATCAGGCAGAAAGCCGAAGCAGAGGGCAGAGAGCCCCGCTACGTCGAAGCTGTCGACGTCCTCATGGGTATCACAAAGGCTTCGCTTTCGACGGATTCGTTCCTTTCCGCCGCGTCGTTCCAGGAAACCACGAGAGTTCTTACGGACGCCGCCATCAAGGGCAAGACAGATCCGCTCCTCGGTCTTAAAGAAAACGTTATCATCGGCAAGCTCCTTCCCTCCGGCACCGGCATGAAGTGCTACAGCGAGGTCAGAGCAAAACCGACGTCGCTTGCGGATAACAACGGCAATCCGTTCGCAGTGCTTCTCGACCAGGATTTCGGCGATTGATAAAAATCAACAGCTAAAACAAATAATGCGACCCCTGTTTTATGCGGGGGTCGCAGGATGTATTCGGACGATGAAAATGAATGATGAATTTTTGCAATGATTTATTATAATTTTTAATAATAATTTGTTTACAATCTTGTTGCAATTAATAAAAAATCATTGTATAATAGGCATACAGTTAGGAGGAAGATATTATGAGTAAGAAAAACATTAAAGTAATGAGCCTTGTGCTCACAGTTGCAATTGCATTTGTTTGCCTTGTTGCTCCCGTTAACGCAGCAACGGTCGACAAGAACATTAAGCTCGTCATTCTCGGCGACAGCGTTGCCGCAGGTAGTTATGTTAAAGTTGACAGAGAAAACGGCATCGACGAAAGCTTCGGCAACCAGCTTGCAATAAAGCTTGAAGACAAAGGCTATGACGTTGAGTATATCAACTACGCCGTCCCGAAGTATGACACAAGAAGCGTATGGTATGACCTTAATGAAGAAACTTACGCCTACGACCACAACAGATACATAAAGGATCATGGCGCAAAGGACTACAGAGAAGGCGTTGACTATGAAAAATTCATCGGCGACGTCAAAACCGCAAACATCGTAGTCCTCCACCTCGGCGAAAACGACCTTGCAGCCGCTTTCTACAAGCTCAGAGGCTACGACGACTATTATGAGTTCTACGGCGACGAAGTCAATGTCCCGAAGATCCAGAAAGACATCGACGAAGGCAAAGTCAGCGGAATTTACACTCTCAACTCGATCAAAATCGCAAAAGTGAAGGCTGAGTTTGAATCCAGGATCAGGGAATACCTTGACAAGGACATCAAACGCATCAAAGAGCTCAACCCCAACGTCAAGATCGTGGTTTGCGATATGTTTAACCCTTATCAGGAAGCCGCAACGTATATGAACTATATGTTCACACTTCTGAAAACCGTTCCGACTGAGTTCATCGATCTTTTCAAGACCGCCGGTTTCACCCCGGAATTTGAAACGAAAGCCAATAAGCTCCGCAAGGATGCAAAAGATCTCTACGACCTTCTTAACGTCATGATCCCCGGTCTGGTAGGTTCTGACATTAATCATTGCGACAAGTTTGACCTCTCCAAGCTGAGGACAACTCAGAAGATCCTCTACAAGATCGCTTACCTCAGGTGCGAAAAAGCGGCTGTCGAAATGTATGACATCGCGAATAAGGCGATCCCCGAGGTCGTAAAAGCCAACAACGCGATTCTTTGCGAGCTTTCAAAGACGGATCTTTACAAGGCGGAAAACAGAGACCCGCAAGACAAATCCCACCCCAACGCAGCGGGACACATTGTAATCGCGGACGCGCTCCTCAAGGCGCTCGCGCTTCCGGATGCTGAAGCAACGCCTGCCGCAGAACCCCCTGAAGCAGCTTAATTTCAAAAGCTGACACAACAATCATTTTCAAGGCGGCACACTGTTGTCGCCTTTTTTCAGGAGTGGATGAAATGAAAAAAACAACTTTCAGAATTATCAGTGTGATCATGACTTTGGCGATCGCAGTTTGTTGCGTTGTCGTTCCGGTGAATGCTGCGGCTGTTTCAAAGGGCAGTTTTACGCTCACAGTCCTTGGCGACAGCGTTTCGTTCGGCTCATACGTTGACAAAGAGTACCGCTACGGCGAAGTCATCGGCAGAAAACTTGCCGACGAAGGCTACGACGTGACCTATAAAAACTACTCTCTTCCAAAGTACGGCTCGAGAAGTATCTGGTACGATTTCAGCGAAGAAACTTTTTCGCTAGACAACAGCCGTTTTGTCGAATTCCTTGATGCTCCCGACTACAGATCCGACATCACCTACAACGAATATATCAACCAGCTAAAAAACTCCAACGCCATCCTCGTCAACGTCGGCGAGAACGATATCCTTGCGAAGTTTTATGCGATGAGAGGCTATAACAATTATTATAACTTCTATTTCGGCGACAGGAACAACGCCATCTTCGAGAAGGATATCAGGGACGGCAAGGTGGAGTGGATCTACACCTGGAACTCGAAGAAAGCCAAAGAGTTCGAGGAGAGATTTGAGGACAGCTACAGCTACTACATGGAAGAAAACATCAAAAACCTTAAGGCTCTCAACCCGAATGCGCAGATAATTGTCAACAACGTCTTCAATCCTTACAGATACCTTGTTGACCGCCTGCACGTTTTTGAAGATGACGTTGCCACCTTGAAAGCGCAGCTGCTTGAGCTTGCAAATCCGATCACCGTTTTCAAGCTTGTCGAGAAGATCCGCAACGTAAACGAAACGGTCGAAAAGACAAAGGCTTCGGGAAAAGTCGCATTCCAGTCGTTCTTCGGAACATCGCTCGATTCGTGCGGCGGGCTCGACATCTCCAGCCTCAGGACGACCCAGAAGATCCTCTACAAAATCCAGTACGTGCGCATGGAATCCTGCGCGGTCAATATGTTCAGGATCGCCGGGGAAGTCGTTGAAAGGCTTTGCAAAAAATACGGCTGCACCATGGCGGACATCGAAAGCACCGACGTTTGCTATCACATGACGGGCGACATGGCTCATCCGAGCGTTGAAGGACATCAGATCATAGCCGACGTTATATATGAATTGATGGACAAATAAGAAAAAACAAGGCCTTTGGACTTTCTTGAAAGAGAAAGCCGGAGACAGGGCGTTAGATCAGGACGGATGTGAATTATATGAACGGTATGATGATTCTCTGGATCGCGGCAATATTGGTTTTCGCTGTCGCGGAGGCGCTTACGGTCCAGCTTGTAACGGTTTGGTTTGCGCTCGGTGCAGCTGCGGCGCTTATCGCAAATGCAGCGCATCTGGGCAATGCAGTGCAATTCCTGATTTTTATCGGCGTATCGCTTGTGGCGCTTGTTGCGACACGGCCGTTTGTCAGGAAAATTTCAAAAGTCAAAAAAACGCCGACCAACTACGATCGGGTGATCGGAAAGCAAGCAATAGTCACCGCTGAGATCGACAACATAAAAGGATCGGGAAAAATAAAAATCAGCGGCGGCGAGTGGACGGCGCAAAGCGAGAACTCAAAAATCATTCCCGTGGGAAAGATAGTTGAGGTCATAAGAATAGAGGGCGTAAAAGCAATAGTAAAAGAAATCAAGGAGGAAGAATAATGCCGGGAATTTTTTACACACTCATAGTTTTAGCAGTCATAATTTTTGCAATAGTGGTGGCGAACATCAAGATCGTCCCGCAGTCGAAAGCATACGTTATTGAAAAGCTCGGTGCCTACAAAGAAACGTGGCAGACAGGTCTGCACGTCAAACTGCCGATCATCGAAAGAGTGGCAAAACAGGTTTCGCTCAAGGAACAGGTCGCCGATTTTCCCCCACAGCCGGTTATCACGAAAGACAACGTAACCATGCAGATCGACACCGTTGTATTCTTTCAGATCACGGATCCGAAGCTTTACTGTTACGGCGTTGAAAAACCGATGTCTGCAATCGAAAACCTGTCCGCAACGACGCTGAGAAACATCATCGGCGAGCTTGAGCTTGACCATACTCTCACGTCGAGGGATACCATCAACGCAAAAATCAGGACGATACTTGACGAAGCGACAGATCCGTGGGGAATAAAAGTCAACAGAGTTGAGCTGAAAAACATTCTTCCGCCCAGAGAGATCCAGGACGCGATGGAAAAGCAGATGAAAGCCGAACGTCAGCGCCGTGAAGCGATACTCAGGGCAGAGGGCGAGAAGGAAAGCCAGGTCCTTGTTGCGGAAGGTCAAAAACAATCGAAGATCCTTGCCGCGGAAGCGGATAAGCAGGCTGCAATACTTCACGCGGAAGCCGTGAAGGAATCGAAGATAAGAGCGTCCGAAGGCGAGGCGCTGGCAATTCTCAAGGTTGAGGAAGCGAAAGCAAAAGCGATCGAGCTTGTGAACGCAGCAGCGCCGGGCGAAGCATATATTCGCTTAGAAGGTCTGGAAGCGTTTGAAAAAGCGGCGGACGGCCAGGCGACAAAAATCATCATTCCTTCGGAGATACAGAGCTTTACCGGCGTTGCAAAAGCTGTCGCCGAAGCTGTCAAATGATCCTTTTGGCCGAACGTCGGTTTGATGCGCCTGCGGACGAGATCGAGCGCATTTATCTGAAGCTCAGGCCGACTGATTGATGAAAAACAAAATTTTTGAAAAATAGGGGTTGCAATTTCTATTTGTTTGTGTTAAAATACTCCCCGTGACTATATCTATATCGAAAGAGGTGACAAAAATGAAAAAAGACATCCATCCCAAGTACGAAGAAACTGAAGTAAGATGTGCTTGCGGCGCAGTCATCAAGACGGCATCCACGAAGAAGGATATGAGAGTTGACATCTGCTCAAACTGTCACCCGTTCTTCACAGGAAAGCAGAAGCTTGTTGATACAGGCGGACGCGTTGACAGATTCAACAAACGTTTCAACCTTGGTTGATTTCAGGAAATTCCCGGCAGACAACGAATCTTTGTTGTCTGCCTTTTTCCCGCTTTTCGGGGAGGTGAGAGAATGACGGACGAATACCGCACGGTCAAGAGCGAGGCTTCGGACGAATTCGTTGAAAAAAAGTCGCGGTTTATCGGCTACATAAAACCTGTCAAAACCCAGCAGGAGGCGCTTGAATTCATCGAAACGATCCGAAAAAAGCACTGGGACGCAACGCATAACGTCTACGCCTACGTTTTGCGGGAGAACATGACAAAACGATTTTCCGACGACGGCGAGCCCCAGGGCACGGCGGGAATACCCGTCATCGAAGTCCTGAACAAGGAAGACCTGACCGATTGCGCTGTCGTTGTTACAAGATATTTCGGCGGCACCATGCTCGGCGCGGGAGGGCTCGTCCGGGCTTATTCCCATGCGGCGAAGATCGCCGTTGACGCCGGCGGGATTTCCGTCGTCAGCCTTTGCGAGAGCGGGGAGATAGTCTGCGACTATTCGTTCTACGGAAAGCTTACGTCGCTCGTCCCCGAACAGGGCGGCGTGATAACCGACACACAGTTTGCCGACAACGTGAAGGTCATTTTTTCAATACGCAAGGCCGATTTCCCCGCGCTGAAGGCCGCCGTCATCGACTCATCGAACGGGAGATTCGACTGCGAGAAAACGGGCGAATTTTATGCAGATTTGAAAAAATAAAAATTTTTTTGTTTTTTTAAAGGGAAAAAGGATAGAAGATTGTATATAAATAAAGAAGGGGTGAGTTTATGGGCAAAAGCATCGGAGAAATATCATGCGAAATCGAACATAAAATCTTGTGCGAAAAGGCTGCGTTTGCCGACAACTCGCTCGGACGTGTCCTTCCGGAGAGGGAGAGCAGCGTCAGAACAGTCTATCAGCGCGACCGCGATAGGATAATCCACTGCACGTCCTTTCGCAGGCTGAAACACAAGACGCAGGTGTTCCTGTCCCCCGAAGGCGACCATTACAGGACAAGGTTGACGCATACCCTCGAGGTTTCGCAGATCGCGAGGACTATCGCAAGAGCTCTGCGACTCAACGAGGATCTGACCGAAGCGATCGCCCTCGGGCACGACCTTGGGCATACCCCGTTTGGCCATGCGGGAGAAAGAGCGCTCAACAAGCTCATGCCCGGCGGCTTTCACCACTATCTCCAGAGCGTCAGAGTTGTGGACAAGCTTGAAAAGGACGGCAAAGGTCTCAACCTCACGTACGAGGTCAGGGACGGCATAAAATGCCACACCGTCGGGAAACCCGCCGACACTTTTGAAGGCAGGATCGTAAAGCTCTCCGACAGGATAGCATATCTCAACCACGATATCGACGATGCCGAAAGAGCGGGGATAATCTCGGAGGACGACATTCCCATGGAGATCAGGCAGGCTCTCGGTTTTTCAAAGTCCGAAAGGATCAACACGCTCGTCGTGTCTGCGATAAACAATTTCGGCGGCGACGTCGTTCTCGACGAAGGAACGAACGCGGCGTTCGATAAGCTCAACACCTTCATGTACGAAAACGTCTACACGAATCCCGTCTGCAAAGGCGAGGAGATCAAGGTTTACGATATGATCGGGAGGATGTTTTCCTATATCATCGAAAACGAGGAGATCCTTCCCGACGAATTTGAAAAAATCCGCGCCGAAGAAGGAATTGAAACTGCGGTCAAGGATTACATTGCCGGCATGACCGACAGGTATGCGATTTCCGTTTTTGAAAAGTTTTTTGTTCCCAAGTCGTGGTACTATTGATAAGGAGAACGCGCGGTGGCTTTTGACGAAAGATTTTTAAGCGAACTCAGGGAGAGGAACGACATTACCGACGTTATCTCCGAGTACGTTGTTCTCTCGAAGCGGCAAGGCAGGATAAGGAAAGGGCTCTGCCCGTTCCATAACGAAAAAACGCCCTCTTTCGCCGTTTATGAGGACACGCAGTCGTTTTATTGCTTCGGCTGCGGCGTCGGCGGCGACGTCATCGGGTTTATCAGGAACATCGAAAACCTCGACTATCTCGACGCCGTCAAAAAGCTTGCTCAGCGGGCGGGCTTGAAGATGCCGGAAGATCAGTACGACAATTCGCTTCACAACAGAAAAAAGAGAATATATGAGATCAACAAATTCGCGGCGAAGTTTTTCTACGACAAGCTTTTGGAGCAGGAGAATAAATTTGCCCTTGAGTACTATCTGAAAAGGGGATTCACCCCCTCGACGATAAAGCATTTCGGGCTTGGGTACGCTCCCAACGATTGGACGCAGCTAAAACAGTTCCTCAACGAGCACGGCTTTCGCAACGAGGAGATCTACGAAGCCGATCTTGTCAAAAAGAGCGAGAAAAACTCAAAGGTGAATTTTTACGACAACTTCCGCAACAGGATGATGACGCCCATCATCGACGTGAGAGGGAACGTCGTCGGATTCGGCGGCAGAGTGCTCGACGATTCAAAGCCGAAATACGTCAACACTTCGGACACGCTTGTTTACAAAAAAAGTCACGAGGTCTTTGCGCTGAATTTTGCAAAAAATGCAAACCCCGAAAACCTCATCGTCTGTGAAGGATATATGGACGTCATCGCCCTGCATCAGGCGGGGTTCACCAATGCGGTCGCCTGCCTCGGCACTGCGCTGACGGTCGAACAGGCGAAGCTCATAAAACGCTACGTCCCCGAGGTCGTCCTATCCTACGATTCCGACGAAGCGGGGCAGAAGGCGACGCAAAGGGCGATACAGATATTCTCCTCCGCAGGGCTGAAAGTCAGGGTTTTAAAGCTCAGCGGCGGAAAAGACCCGGATGAGATAATCAAAAAGTACGGGGCCGAACGTTTTCGCATGATCCTTGAAGGCGCAAGCAACGAAATAGAGTATTCGCTAATAGGCATCCGCGGAAAATATGACGTCTCGACCTCCGACGGCAAGGCGGCGTTTCTTACCGAAGCTTCCGCATTCCTTGCAACGCTGCAAAACCCGATCGAGCGCGACACCTACGCTTCAAAGCTCGCCGAGGAAACGGGAGCCGAAAAATCGTCGATCATGTCCTACATAAACCAAAACGTCAGGAAGAACACGCGAAAACGCTTTGACAAAAAGATCGACGACGAGAGAAGAAAAAGTCTCGGATATACCGACAGGATAAACACCGAAACGAAAAAGAATCTTCGCGCGTCAAGAGCCGAAGAAAATCTGCTGACGCTGCTTTTGCGCAACCCGGATTTTTGGGGCAAGATAAAAGACAGCATATGCGCCGAGGATTTTCAGACGACTTTCAACAAAAGGGTGTTCAAAAGCCTTGTCTCCAAGATCGAAAACGGGTCGGCGATCGAGGTCTCGTCGTTCGGGGAGGAATTTTCTCTCGAGGAAGCGGGGCGCATCTCGCTGCTGTTCAACAGGGGAGACATGGTCAGCAACACCGAACAAGAGTGTTTTGACTGCATCAGAGTGCTCAAAGAAGAACAGGCAAAGCAAACCGGAGACGTTTCAGAGATGAACGACGAAGAATTTGCAAAACTGTTTAACGATTTATTTAAAAAATGAGGAGAAAGACTATGGCAGAAAAGAAGAAAAAAGACGCTCAGGAAAACATGCAACAGGAAGCCGAAAAAGAACTCCAAAACTAAATCTAAAACGACGCTGACGTAGAGTTCGATTTTGACGCCGAGCTTGACAAGGAGTTTTCCGAAGAATTTCCCGAAGATTTTTCCGACGATTACGACGAAGATTTTAACGATGAATTCGACGACGATTTTGACGACGAATTGGATTCAAAATTTGAAGAAGAGCTCAAAAAAATGGAGGAGGAAGCCAGAAAAGGCGTGAAGGCTTCCGGGCAGGGCGGCTCAAAGATGACGCTCAAATCCCTCCTCGAAAAAGGAAAGAGCTCCGGCAGGCTGACATCCCAGGAGATCGACAACGTCCTCATCAACCTCGACCTCAGCCTTGAAGAGCTTGAACAGTTTTACGAAACGATCGAGAACCAGAACATCGAAGTCATCGACGACATCAGCAATGCCGTTTTCGAAAGCCTCAATTTTGAAGACGATATTCAGAAGAACGCCGACCTCGGCGTTGTCGGCAACGATCCGAAAAACTCCGCGATGGAAGACCACGTTAAAGTCTACCTCAAAGAAATCGGCAGAGTTCCGCTTCTTACGCCCGAGGAGGAGATCGACCTTGCGATCCGCATCTCCGAAAACGATGAGGCGGCGAAGAAAAGGCTTGCCGAAGCCAACCTTCGACTTGTTGTAAGCATCGCGAAAAGATACGTCGGCAGGGGAATGCAGTTCCTTGACCTGATCCAGGAAGGCAACCTCGGACTTATCAAGGCTGTCGACAAGTTCGATTACACAAAAGGTTTCAAGTTTTCAACTTATGCCACATGGTGGATCAGACAGGCGATCACAAGGGCTATCGCAGACCAGGCGAGGACGATCAGGATCCCCGTCCACATGGTTGAAACGATCAACAAAGTCAAAAAGACAAACAGCCAGCTTCTCCACGAAACGGGAAGAGATCCCACGGCTGAAGAAATCGCCGAAAGGATAAACATTCCCGTCGAAAAAGTCAGGGAGATACTCAGGGTCGCCCAGGAGCCCGTTTCGCTCGAAACCCCGATCGGCGAAGAGGAAGACAGCCATCTCGGCGACTTTATCCCCGACGAGGAAGCTCCGTCGCCGCCGGACTCGGCCTCAATGCTTCTTCTGAAAGAACAGCTTGAAAGCGTGCTCAAGACTCTTACACCCAGAGAGGCGAAAGTTCTCAGGCTTCGTTTCGGACTCATCGACGGCCATCCGAGAACGCTTGAAGAAGTCGGAAAAGAATTTGACGTCACGAGAGAAAGAATCCGTCAGATCGAGGCGAAAGCTCTGCGGAAGCTTCGTCACCCGAGCAGGAGTAAGAAGCTCAGAGACTTCATCGACTGATCAGGGGCAGGGTATTCAGCGAAAACCGTCGAAACGACACAATGCAAAACGGGACGATCGTACCTTTGTACCTTCATCCCGTTTTTTTGCTTTTTTCTACGAATTCAATTTTTTTCAAACCGTCTCGACTCGCCGTTTTTTCTATTTCGGCGTACCTATGTACAGCCTTCAAGAGAAGAAAACGCCGTTTTCATCTGAATACCCCTGCCCCTTTCTGTAGGCATTCAGCGAAAACCGTCAAAACGACACAATGCAGAACGGGACGATCGTACCTTTGTACCTTCATTCCGCCTTTTTGCTTTTTTCTACGAATTCAATTTTTTTCAAACCGTCTCGACTCGCCGTTTTTTCTCTTTCGGCGTACCTATGTACAGCCTTCAAGAGAAGAAAACGCCGTTTTCATCTGAATACCCATGCCCCTTGCCGCAGGTATTCAGCGAAAACCGTCAAAACGATACAATATAATTGTGGGACGATCGTACCAAAGTGCTTTCATCTCGTTTTTTCTTTCAGATTCAACAAAGCGAAAAGAAATACCTGCAGCTTTTCAAAAAAATCTGCAGGTATGTTTTTTTGCGATCACAGCGGAAACAATAAAAGAAAAAACCGCACAATTTTCATTGTGCGGAATTCCTGGTGATCCATCGGGGATTCGAACCCCGGACACCTTGATTAAAAGTCAAGTGCTCTACCGACTGAGCTAATGAATCATCTGTCCCGTTCATGCGGTACTATGATATAATAAATCATTTTATCGGTGTTGTCAAGAGGTTTTTTTAAAAAATTTATTTCAAAAAACCGATCGAGGCAAAACCCGGCGGAGCACGATCGGAGGTAATAATGACTACTGCTGTGATCAGAACGGTGATACTCTACTTTTTTGTAATACTTTTTGTCAGGCTGATGGGCAAAAGGCAGATCGGTCAGCTGCAGCCGTCGGAGCTTGTGATCACTTTTTTGCTCTCGGAGATCGCCTCGCTACCGCTGGAGGATCAGGGCATACCGCTGATCGTTCCGATAGTATGCGTGTGCGTGCTCGTGTCTCTGGAGATCCTCCTGTCGTATCTGTCGCTGTCGAATTCTTTCATCCGCAGGATAACGCAGGGCAACGCGCTGTTTATCATCAAAGAGGGTAAGGTGGACCTCAGACAGATGAAAAGGCTGAGGTTTACCGTTGAGGATCTGATGGAGGCGGTGCGCCAAAAGGACATCTTTGACCTGACGGATATTGAGTACGCCATTGTGGAGACGAACGGCACCCTCAGCGTTCTGACAAAAGCGGGCAGAACGCCGCCAAACCGTGAAGACCTGAAAATCCGTAAAAAGGACGACGGAATCCCATGCGTAGTGATCAGCAACGGCGAGATCGTCGAATCAAATTTTTCTTACTGCGGCATGAACAGGAGAAAGCTCGCAAACATTCTCATGAACGAAAAAAAGACCGCCGATGAGATCATGATCATGACCTGCGACAAGGGCGGAAATTATTATATTGTTGAAAAGGAGGAGGGGAGATGAAAAGACTTGTTTTTGCAATCAGCGCGTTGGTGCTCACGGCGGCGCTGTGCGTTTTTTCGCAGCAGAATGCGAAAAGATCCGCCGCGCAGTTTTGCGAAGCTTTGGACGAATACTGTGCGAAAGCGGAAAGCGGAGAGGATTTTGGGTTTTACGCAGAAAAGTTGGAATCGCTCTGGGCGGACAAGAGGGAGATCATGTTGTATTTTGCAAACGAAGATGAATTCGAGGAAGCGGACAGGCAGGTCGGCGAGCTGAAATATTCTTCCTCGCCGGACGATTTCAGGGAAAGGTGCGAGAAAGCTGCGGATTGCGTCAAAAAAACGGCGGAAAGCCGGCTTTTCAGGCTTGAGAACATTTTTTGAGTTTTTGGGAAAACGGTTCGGACTAAATCGGGCGACCGATCGGAAAATAATGGTTGCTTTTTGGGGGGCAATGTGCTAAAATATGTCTGTTATACCAGTATTTTCAAAAAAGGAGAAGACCTATGACCATAAAGAAATTGATTTCCGCAGTTTTGTCGAATCTGATCATCATAGTTGTTGTATCGCTTGTGTTCGGCATTATCGGAGGATATATCAACTACAGCGTGATTCATCCCAAGTACACGGCTTATTCCACGTTCTACGTTCTTGACACCAAGAACCAGCAGACCGAGGGCGACAGCTCCACGACCTATTCCGACCTGAGGATCAGCGATTTGCTTGTCGCGGACTACAACGTCCTCGCCACGAGCAAAAGAGTTAAGGACAAGGTCGCCGCAAACATCGGCATCAACAGCCTTGCCGGCTACAAGGTCAGCATCTCCAGCAGCGACGATACCCGCGTTATGAAGATGACGGTCATCGGTGAAGACAGAGAGATGACCGCGAGGATCGCGAACGAAATGGTTTCGGTTTTCAAAGAAACCGTTATCGACATCATGAACGTTGAAAACGTCAACGTCGTTGACTATGCGGAAGTTCCCAAAAACCCGTCCTCTCCCGCGAAGCTGAAAAACACTATTTTCTGCCTGGCGGTAGGATTTGCGGTGTCCACCGGCGTTGTAATCCTTCTTGAACTGCTTGACAACACGGTAAAATCTCCCGAGGAAGTCGAAGAACTGTTTGAACTTCCCATCCTTGCAAACATCGGCAGGTTGAGGGGCACTTCCGGCGGCAAGTATGACAGCTACGATTCATACAAGGAAAGCGGCTCGGGAGACAAAGGCAAAAAGGGAACCGAGAAAAAATAACTGAAAGGACGGGAGAACAGATGGCACTTTTTAAGAAAAAAGATAATTACGGCTACGGTTACGGATACGGCTATAACGGCTACGGTTACGGCTATGGCTACGGTTACGGCTATGGCTACGGCGGTTACGGCTACGACAACGGAAACTTCCAGGAGTCCATCAAAACGCTCAGGACGAACATACAGTTCTCCGGCATAGACAATCCGATAAAGACAATTTGCGTAACAAGCTCGATCCCCGGCGAAGGCAAGAGCACGATCTCCCACTTCCTTGCGATCGAGATGGCGAAAGCAGGCAAAAAAACGCTCATCGTTGAAAGCGATATGAGGCGTCCCACCCAGGGTAACATGTTCAAGTTCAGGCCCAAGAAAGGTATGACATCATACCTCGCCGGCGACTGCACCCTTGAGGAGGCGGCTGCCCCGACCCAGACGGAAAACCTCTACTTCCTCGACGTTGACGCAAGAGTTGTGAACCCCGTCGAGCTCCTGGACTCCAAGAGGTTTTCAAACGCAATGGATGAGATGAGGGAAAAGTTTGACGTCGTCATTTACGACACCCTTCCCATCTCCATGTTCATCGACTCCGCTATCATCGCCGCGCAGGTTGATGCGACCGTGCTCGTTATCAGGAAAGGCAAGTCCGATATCAAGAACATCGAAAAATCGATCGAACAGCTCCAGAAAGCCAACGCCAACATCATTGGAACGGTCTTCAACGACGCCGACCCCGAAAAAGGTCTCGGAAAATACTATTACTACAAGAGCAGATACGGCAAGTACAAAAACAGCTACGGTTACGGCTACGGCTACGGTTACGGCTACGGCAACAGCAAAGGCGACGCCAAAAAAGATGCCGAAAAGCAACCCAAACCCAAAGCAAAGGGCGAAGGCAAGCCGGCAGAAAACGGCAAAAAAGACTAACCGGCCGGATCGCCTTCGGAGAAAGATATGATAGATATCCACAGCCATGTTCTCTGCGGCGTGGACGACGGCTCTCAAAGCATTGAGGAGTCCGTCAAAATGCTTCGCGCCGCAAAAGAGATAGGTTTTGACAAGATTATAGCGACGCCGCACGTTATGCGGGCGGGGTACGACAAGGACAAGCTGAAGGACGCTTTTTCCGCTGTCAGCGCAGAGGCAAAAAAAATCGGCATAGAGCTTTTTCAGGGGTATGAATACAACTGCTACGCTCTCAACGACGACGGCATAGAAGGCGCTCTGAAGTTTTGCACCGAGGGGACGAACACTATCCTGCTCGAATTCAAGAGCACTGTCGGTTTCCCCGCGAATTGGGAGAGCATTGTCATGAATCTTCAGCGCGAGGGAGCGCAGATCATCATCGCGCATCCCGAAAGATACCCCCAGGTTCAGACGAACATAGAAAGGATCGTCCGAAGCGTTGAGCTCGGGTGCAGGCTTCAGCTCGACGGGCTGAGCCTTGAAGAGCCCGGCTTTATGAACAAGACGAGGAAATGCGCCAAGAAGCTTCTGGAAAGCGGAATGATCTCTTACGTCGCCTCCGACGCGCACAGCGAGAGCGACTATCTGGCGTTCGGCGAGATAGTGAAAAAAATCAGCGATCCTCGCTTTTTCAACGCCGGAAGATCCGACGAGTATTCGTCCCTGTAAGAACTTGTGCAGCCACATATTTTAAGGAGCTCGAAAATGAACAATTTGTTTGAAAAAATAAAATCAAAGCAGGAAAGCATCTCGCTCGTGGGACTTGGATACGTCGGAATGCCCATTGCCGTTGAGTTTGCAAAAAGAGGCGTGAGCGTTATAGGATTCGATCTCAACGCCGAAAAAATCGCAACTTACAAAAAAGGCGTCGACCCCACCAAAGAAGTGGGCGACGAGGTCATCAGGAATTCCACCGTTGAGTTTACGGCGGACGAGAAGGATCTCCAAAGGGCAAAATTCCACATCGTCGCCGTCCCGACTCCCGTCAACGACGACCACACGCCCGACCTTTCACCCGTTGAGGGCGCAAGCAGGATCCTCGGAAGAAACCTCACAGAGGGCAGCGTCGTCGTTTTTGAATCGACCGTTTATCCCGGAGTTACGGAGGATATCTGCGTTCCGATACTTGAAAAAGAATCGGGCCTCAAATGCGGAGCAGATTTCAAGATCGGCTATTCTCCCGAAAGGATCAACCCCGGCGACAAAGTCCACAGGCTTTCCACCATCACAAAGATCGTCTCCGGCATGGACGAGGAAACGCTCGACGTCGTCGCAAAGGTTTATGAGATCGTTGTCGACGCGGGTGTGCATCGCGCAGAAAGCATCAAAGTTGCCGAGGCGGCAAAAGTTATCGAAAACAGCCAGAGGGACATCAACATCGCCTTCATGAACGAGCTGTCGATCATTTTTAACAAAATGGGCATCGACACTCAGTCCGTACTTAAAGCTGCGGGAACAAAGTGGAACTTCCTCAACTTCTATCCGGGGCTTGTCGGAGGACACTGCATCGGCGTTGACCCCTATTACCTGACATATAAGGCAGAGGAGCTCGGCTACCACAGCCAGATAATCCTCTCCGGAAGAAGAATAAACGACGACATGGGCAAATACGTCGCCGAGAACGCTGTCAAAAGGCTGATTGCCGCGGACAAATTCGTCAAGAACGCGAAGGTCGCGATCCTCGGCTTCACCTTCAAGGAAAACTGTCCCGACACGAGGAACACGAAGATCATCGACATCGTCAACGAGCTCAAAGAATACGGCATAACGCCGTCGATAGCCGATCCGTCGGCTGACGCGGACGAGGCGAAGAGGCTCTACGGCGTTGAGTTTGTCGACATGAAAGACATCAGGGATATGGACGCAGTCATCCTTGCGGTTGCCCACGACGAATTTTCGTCGCTGTCGATGGAAGATATCGACGCTTTCTTTAAATCAGGCAAGCAGAAAGTTTTACTCGACCTCAAGGGCTTGCTCAACAGGAAAGAGTATGAGCAGGCAGACTACAGCTACTGGAGATTATAATTCTGAGAGGAAGAACAATTTAAAATGGGATATAAAGATATTGTGTTTCCGCAGGGAAGCGTTTTCCTTGTAACAGGCGGCGCAGGGTTTATCGGCTCAAACATCTGCGAAGCGATATTGAAAATGGGCTTCAAGGTGCGTTGCCTCGACAACTTTTCGACCGGCAAGAGAGAGAACGTGGAGCCGTTTCTCTCCAACCCGGATTTTGAGCTCATCGAAGGCGACATCCGCGACTACGAAACCTGCGAAAAAGCTTGCGAAGGAGTCGACTACGTTTCTCACCAAGCGGCGTGGGGAAGCGTCCCGAGGAGCATCGAAATGCCGTTGCTTTATGAGGAGATAAATATCCGGGGAACGCTCAATATGCTCGAAGCCGCAAGGCAGAAAGGCGTCAGGAGGTTTGTCTATGCCTCGAGCTCTTCGGTCTACGGAAAAGGTATTACTCTCCCCGCAAAAGAGGGGAAAGAAAAAGACGGCACAAGGATTTCCCCTTATGCCCTGACAAAATACGTCTGCGAGTTTTATGCAGAGCTTTATTCGCTCATTTACGGGCTTGAAACGATAGGCTTCAGATATTTCAACGTGTTCGGCAGGAGGCAGGATCCCCACGGCTACTATGCCGCGGTTATTCCGAAATTCGTCAAGGCGCTCATCAACGATGAAGCTCCGACGATCAACGGCGACGGCTTGCAGTCGAGGGATTTCACTTACATCGAAAACGTGATCGAAGCAAACCTCAAGGCTATGCTGGCTCCCAAGGAAGCGACCGGCAGAGCTTACAACATTGCCTTCGGCGGACAGGTGCCGCTCATCGACGTTTACAACATCCTTTGCGATCTGCTCGGCAAGGACATAAAGCCAAACTACGGCCCCGACCGCCCCGGCGATCTGAAGCATTCAAAGGCTGACATCTCCGACGCCAGAGAAAACCTCGGTTACGATCCCGACTGGTCGTTTAGTCAGGGTATTGTCGACGCGGTCGAATGGTATAAGGAAAACTTAAAATGATCCCGATCCCATGCCCGATGTTCCGTCTGTCGGGCTGTCGGATTGTCTGAAATTATTTAACGCTCAGCCACGAACGCTCAGCGGCTGAAGAATGCAGGTAACGGTATGGCAACTATCGCTAAATCAAAAGGTCGGCTTTCGACCGGGTTTAAAAACGACGAAACGTTCGGTTCACTCAACCTCAAAACGTTCGTCTTTATCGCGTTGACCGTTACGCTGTTCCAGATGGGCGAAAACGTGTCGTCTGTTTTTGCATATATCGCCATCGGCGTAATGCTTGTCGGTTCGCTTGTTATCGAAACCGACCAGATCGCGATCGTCTACATCGTTCTTGCCGCTTCAAACCGACTGCTGAACGTCGGCAATAACATCCCGCTTTTGCCCGTTATAACCATCGTATACATTGCGAGAGTTTATTTTTTGCAAAAGAGGTATAAAAAAGTCAGAATGGACACCCAGATGCTCAGCATCCTGACTTTGTTCACCATTTACAGCCTGAGGTTCTTTTTTGTAAATTTCAGTACGGTCAACTTTATCTTGTTTTCGACCTCGGTGAAGCTCTTCTTTTCCTTCATCATGCTGATGGACGTTTTCAAAGTCTGTCAGACAAAGGACGAGGCGAGGATAAAATTCAACCAAATTGTCTTTTATATGTCCATGGGAATAACCCTGACGGTTTTGATCTCGCTCATCTTTTCTTTCACGGGGAATTCGCTCGGAAGGTTTTCGATCAGCATCGACAGCGGCGCAAACGTTCTCGGAATTTACGTTGCGTCGTCTATTGCCGCATCAGTCCTGATAATTCTGTCGGAGAACACGGTTCTTTTGAAACGTGTTATGGCGATCATGATCGTCCCGATGGCTTACGTCGGACTGCTGACCCAGTCGAGGACGTTCGTGATTCTTTCCATCATCATCATTTTGTGGGCCGCGTTTCTGGGATTCACCAACACCCAAACGCGGACGAACACAGGTCTGTTTTTCATCATTGCTTCTGTAGCGGTCGTGCTGTTCCTGATTTTCGGCAGGAAGACCAATCTCTACGACTTGTTTTATACAATCATCGACCGATTCATCAACCCCCGCCACGACGACGTTACCGGCGGAAGAACAGAGTTGGCGAAGGCGTACCTTACGACGATATTCGGCAGCCTTAAATATTTATTCTTCGGCTCCGACAACTCGCTCCCGTCGCCCGGAGGCGGCGTTGTTGCGCACAATATGTTTATCGAAGTTCTTTACGGAAACGGATTGGTCGGGCTCGCCATGGTCTGCGTGATATACGTCATCTTTTTTAAGAAGATCGCAGAGAGCTTCAAAAGGCTTGGCTTTACTTTTTCGATTTTGGGCGCGCTTCCGTTCGTGCTTTGCTTCGTCGGAGGAATGTCGTCCCACACGATCCTGGGAGCCATGCCGACGAATGAATTCTTCATCGGCGTTTGTTCGATGTATTATTTTGAAAACCACCTCGACAAAAAACGCGGCGTGAAAGTCAAACCGCTGAACCCCCGCCAAAGAACTTATCAGAGGGCTCCGAACCGCTCTGAAGTCAAAGGAGAACAATAATGAAAATTCTTGTTTTGACAACGATGCCCGTCAAGCTCGATTCCGAGGGGTATTTCAACAAGTCGAAATCGTCCGGCGGCTGGATAGGAATGCTCGTGAACAACATCCAGAAATCGGACAAGGTCGATAAAGCCGCCATCGTGAGCGTAAACCCTGCAAACGACGGCAGCGTTGACGAAGTCGGGAACGTAAAAAGCTTCAGCATAAAATCGCGTATCGTAACTTGGCGTCCGCAAAAGCAGCTTATCGCTCGGTTTCAGGAGATCCTCGACGAGTTCAAACCGGATATAATCGACATACAGGGAATAGAATTCACCGTCGGCAGAGATCTGCTGATGTGCAGGCACGACGCAAAGGTCATCGCCACGCTCCAGGGCATCCCTGCGGAACTGTCAAAGGTGTATTTTTGCGCCATGCCCAAGGGCTTCAGGCATAGGAGATCGTTCTACGACCTCACCCACTTCAAGGGGCTTGCCGAGAAACAGCGCCTCATGAGGATGAGGGGCAGATCGTCTCACGAAATACTTAAAAAGGCAGATTACGTCATCGGAAGAACGGATTGGGATCACGCAAACTCCTGGTACGTCAACCCGGGCGCAGAGTATTTCTACGTCCCCAGAGCGTTCAGGGACGATTTCTATAAGGAAGAAAACAAGTGGAAGCTTGAAGACGTAAAACGTCACAGGATCTTCGGCATCCAGGGCAGAGATTCCGCGAAAGGTCTCCACGTGGCTCTCGAAGCGCTTGCGCTGCTTAAAGGTTCATACCCCGACGTCGAGCTGATCGTGCCGGGCGACTATAAATACAACTCTTCAAAGAAAAAGATCACTGCATATGAAAAATATATCAGAGGTCTTATCTCCAAATATTCCCTTGAGCAAAACGTGAAATTTGTCGGCTCATTGAGCGCGGCGGAGATGGCGGATTACATGAAAACGAGCCACATTTTCTGCCAGTATTCGCTTTGCGAAAATTCGCCAAATTCTCTGGGCGAAGCGATGATGCTCGGCGTGCCTTGCGTTGCGTCGTTCGTCGGGGGCACTTCAACTTACCTCCACCACGACCGTTCGGGGTTGATGTACGAAAAAGGCGAGATGCAGACGCTGGCTTTCATGATAAAGAAGATTTTTGACGACGATGAGCTGGCGCTGAGGCTTTCGGAAAACGCTCGCGCCGAAGCCTTTGAAAGAAACTCTCCCGAAAAAAGCAAAAACTGTCTTTTTGGAGTTTACGAAAAAATCATTTCCCAAAACGATGAGGTAAAAGCAAGATGAATGACGGCAGAAAAAAGGTCGCGAAAAACTCCGTGATCTATTCTGTGATAAGTTTTCTGACGAAAGCTCTCGGAATGATTATGCTCCCGCTTTATACGAACATCAAGTATATTTCGGGCACGGAATACGGCCATTACGGCGTGCTTTCACAATTTATATTTCTCGCGGTGTTTTTTATCAGCCTATCGCTGAACAATGCCGCCATAAGATTTTACAGCGATTTCAAAGACGACGTTGAAAAAGTAAAACGCTTCTTTGGAACGATAATGACTTTTGTCGTCCTCCTCGGAGGAATTGTCGTGGTCGTTTTCACCTTGTTCCGCGTTCCGCTTTGCGGGTTGCTGTTCGACGGGATCCCGTTTCTCCCGAACGTTGCGATGACGCTTGCGGCGCTGGTGTTTTATGCGATCTATACGATGTACCAGGGCTTTCTGCAGTCGATGCAGGAGGGTACAAGGTTTGCAAGGAACGGCATGGGATTTGCACTGCTCCATGTATTTCTGAACATTGTTTTTCTCGTTTTCTGCAAAGATGTCAGAATCGGAAACTTTTCCCTCGGCGGTCTCAACGGAATGATGATCTCGCTTGTTGCTTCTTATGCGACTTTTTCGATCATCGGCGTTTTTGAGCTTATCAAGCGAAACGAAATGAAGATCTGCATAGACAGGGAAATGCTAAAAATATCCTTGCGCTACTCCATTCCCCTCGTTCCTCATTCGATGGCGAACAACATGGCGTCGTACATCCCGAAGCTTTTTCTCAACAAAGTTGACTTTGCCTCCGGGAATCTTACGATCTTTACTGCCATTCACTCGGTGGCGATGCAGTTCAGCTCTGCGATCGACGTTTGCCAGTCTGCGATAAACAATGCGCAGAGACCTTGGTTCAACGAAAAAATGAAGCACGGCGATGAAGGCAAGCGCGAAATAATCGATTTCACCATGATCGCGATGAGGCTGATCGTCATCGTATGTCTGGGCGTCGGGCTTTTTTCGCAGGAGCTTGTGCTCGTCGTCGCGAGGAGCCCTGCGTACTATGAAGCGTGGAAGATCATCCCGTTTTTTGCGATGACTCACGCCGTGAAAGCCGTTTACTACAACCACTCCCTTGCGATCATGTACGACGTGAGGACAAACAAGAAAATGTTCATCTGCTCCGGCTCGGGCACTCTTTTCAACTTTATTGTGACGGGAATACTCGTCTGGTGGGTGTTCGACCTTGGGATCTGGGGCTCGGCGATCTCTTTTCTGCTCTCGAGGATCCTGACAGCGGCGCTCTCGATCATAATCTGCCGCAGGCATAAGCTGCTTATGTATCCGCTCAGAGAAATGATTATGTGCGTGCTCGTATGCGGCGTCGCTTGCGCGGCGGGCATTCTGCCGATCAACTGGTACGTTATCGCGACGACCGGTGAGCAGATCGCCCTGTTCTCGACGATGTTCTTTGTCAACTTTGCTTATAAGCTCGTAATCTTTGCCGCGGGCACCTTCCTGATCGTCGGAGACCAGAGGGCGGAGTTCGTGGATTTCATAAAAGATCTTGTGACGAAGAAAAAAAAGAAGGCTGTTGCCGCCTCGGGTGACTCCGAATCGGAGGATCAGGAGCAATAACGCTCCGAAAAAGAGCATTGTGTATAAAAAAAGCAAAATTTCAGAAAAATATTGTTGATGTTTATGAAAAAATAATTGACATCTTGCTCCTACTATGGTATTATTACAATAGTAGGAGTATCTCTATGTATTCTTATAATCCCAATAGGCTTCTAACGAGCCGTTTTTCAAAGGAGGAGTAGAAATGTCAAAAACTAAAAAACTCATCAGTTTGGCATTGACACTGTTGATGGTGCTCAACATCTTTTCCGTTGTAGCGTTTGCGGAGGGTGATCTTGCGGATTATTCCTCGCTGACTGACTATATCGAAAAATATGTCCCCATCGATAACAATGCAGGGATTTATTCATCTGAAAGCTATGCCCCGGTAGCGGCAGTCCTTGACGCTATTGATTACGATCTTCCGGCGGCGCAGCAGTCCACGGTTGACGGTTATCTCAGCGAGCTCCAGTCTGCTGTTGCAGACCTTGTTGCCGATGAGAGCCAGGCTGTAGCCCAGTTTTCGCTGACCGGCACGTCTGATCCGCTTCATCCGGGCGACACAGTGACCGTAACGTTTGGGCTTACAACAAACTACGGCGTTATCTCTGCCGGTGCCGTTATCATATTCGACTCAACGATGTTTGAGCTTGTCGGCGGTACAACGATCAACGACACCGTTGTCAACCACGCAACGGGCGTTCTCAGCGCCTACAATATGACAGGCAGCGTGACCAACACTGCAAAGATCTTTGCCCAGAGGAACAGCAACACCTCGTATTGGAACACGAACGAAATGAAGGCTCAGTACACAGCCCTCAACGTCGGCTTTGCCCTTAATTCAAAGGTTTCCGATCCCGTTGTTGCCAACGGTACAGTTGCAACGATGACTTTCAGAGTCCTCAACGATGCTCAGTTCGGAACTCAGGGCGGAATCTTCATGAGCTCCGACTTCAACAAGACTTCTTCCTTCGCCGGCGGTCTTAACTACGCCGCAAGAAGCGTAGGCCAGAAGATGGGCCCGACTTCCACCTGTATCGCAACCGGCCAGACTCTTAATTTGAGCGCGGCTCAGCTTACCCTTTCCGTTAACCATACGGTCGAGATCGACGCTGCTGTAGCGGCAACTTGTACCACAACTGGTCTTACGGAAGGCTCTCACTGCTCGGTATGTGATGCCGTTCTCACCGCTCAGGAAACAGTAGCGGCTCTCGGCCATAACTACGAAGCGGTTGTAACCAATCCTACATGTACTGAAGGCGGGTATACAACTTATACCTGCTCTCGCTGCGGCGACACCTACACAGGCGACGAGACCGAAGCGACAGGCCATAACTACGAAGCGGTTGTAACCAACCCGACATGTACCGAAGGCGGTTATACAACTTATACTTGCTCCGGATGCGGCGACAGCTACGTTGCTGACGAGACCGAAGCTCTCGGTCATACTCCTGCGGCAGAATGGACGGTAGTAACTCCCGCAACATGCAGCGCGGAAGGTCTTAAAGCCATCTATTGTACAATCTGCGGCGAGATTATAGAGAGCGAAACGATCGCGACGACCGACCACGCTTGGGACGACGGCGAGATCACAACTCCTCCTTCCTGCACGGAAACAGGCGTTAAAACTTATACATGTACAGTCTGCGGCGCAACAACGACCGAAACTGTCGAAGCAACAGGTCATAACTACGAAGCGGTTGTAACCAACCCGACATGTACTGAAGGCGGATATACAACTTATACCTGCTCCGGATGCGGAGACAGCTACGTTGCTGATGAAACAGAAGCTCTCGGTCACTCTTGGGACGAAGGCACTGTAACAACTCCCGCAACCTGTACCCAGACAGGCGTTATGACTTACACCTGCTCCACCTGCGGCGAAACTTATACAGATGACATAGCAACGGTCGCGCATACTCCCGGCGACGCTGCTGTTGAAAATATCGACGGCGTTGATAAATCCGTAGTAAGATGTACAGTCTGCGGCGAGATCATCTCCGCGACCGATCTCGGACTTGCCGATTATACCGAACTCAACGCTGCGATCGCGGCTGCGGAGGCCATCGACCCCGTAACGGTTTACAACACAACGACTTATGCAACCCTTATGGATTATATCGAGACTGTTGACCTGACTCTCAGCTCTGCGCATCAGGATCAGGTTGACGCCTATACTTCCACGATCAACGGCTACATGAACGGTCTTACCGTTGCGTCTCAGATCAGGCTTGTCGGCGGCACAGCTTCGATCGAAGGTACCACCATCACCTTGACTCCCGCCCAGGATCAGACTCAGATCACCATGTATCCGACTCTCGTCTGCGGCGACAGAGTAACGTTCAGCAACAACGACGGCCCCAGCATCTCCAAGAGCGGATCCTGCTATTCCAAGGTCAACGGTACCGTAATGATCACTCTTGCCGATGAAAGGCAGTTCACAGTCGTCTTCGCGATGAAAGATCCTGCTTTGGACGTTGCCGATTACACGGCTGTCAACGCAGCTCTTGCAAAAGCGGCCGCCATCAAGGGCGACGACGTCTACGACGACGCAACTTACACAGCTCTCATGACTGCGGTCAACGCGGTTGAAACAGGCCTCCATGAAAAAGATCAGAAGAGGGTTGACGCTTTCGCAACAGCGATCAACAACGCTCTCAAGAACATCGTCATCATCCAGGATACGATCCAGCGTTCGGGTAACGCGATCGTAACTAAGGACGGCGATACGATCACCTTCACCATGAGCCCGACTTCGACTCAGAACTACATGACCGTATACAAGAGGATGATCAACGGCGACCCGATCACCTATCTCAGGACAGGAAAACTCATCCCCGTCAGCGATAACATCAGGTTCTCCGTAAAACAGAACACATCCGCCAAGATCCGCCTTGCGAACGGCAAAGAATTCAACGTACTCTTCGTTGTAACGCCGCTTGAAGCAACAGGCTTGGATGCCCTTGAAACCGTAGTTGCGAAAGCCAACAACCTTGTGGCAGACGATTACTATGACTTCAGCGGAGTAACGGCAGTCCTCAACGATATCGACAAAGACCTCGACGAGGAAGACGACGCCAACCTCATCAACTACTACATCATGGCGGTCAACGATGAGATCGACGCTCTCCAGACGATCGTAAGCCTGCTTAAGCTCCAGAACGCATACGCTTCCAAGGATGGCGATACGATCACAGTCAAGATCATCCCCGGAAACACTCTCGTAAGTATCTACAAAACTTTGACGAACAATGAGCCCATCGAAATCTTCGACGTCGAAGGCTTGCAGCTCTACAAGACCGGCACGAAGTATTATACCAAGGTCGGCGGAACTTCCAAGATCACGATCAGCGGCGACAGAACCTACAACGTCATCTATTCGACAGAATTCGTCAAGGAATTCAGACCTGAGTTCGTAACTCTTCGTCTGGTTGACGGCGCATACTCCTATGATGCCGAAAAGCAGATCTTCACAACGAGCACTTCGAGCACTATCGCAAGGGTCTACAAGGATGCAAGGTCCTCCAACCTGAGCATCAATACGGGCGATTACAGCTTCATCACCGAAACCAGCCAGTACTATCAGATCAACTCTGCAAATCTTCCGTACTCGGCGCGCGGCGTAGCATCGTTCGTGGTCAACGCTGACGACGGAACAGACGTAACCTTCATCATCCGCTTCACAAACATTGCAACAAGAAGCGTCATCAAGGTAATTCCGTTCACCAACGCAACCGATTTGTCGCTTGACGGAGACGTCATCACCGTAACTCTTGACAGGAACGTGATCGCGAAGACCTTCGTCACGATTCCGAAGACAGTTGAGGGCGAGACCGTTACGGTTACGAGCGACAGCGCGTATGTCCAGAGCCAGACCAACCAGTATGTACTTCGTTATCAGGCTGCCGGCGCTGACATCTCGCTCAACTTCGACGGAAACGACTACGTGATCAACTTCGTTGTTGTAAATCCCACAACCTGATAAAAACCGGATCGCAGTTTTCGCTTCGCCGATCCGACGATGAATGATGATATTTGTCGTCGCTTGGTCAAAGCCTGCGAAAGTAAAACGAAACAACCAAACAACTAAACAACTAATCCAAAGGAGCAGGGCTTTTGTCGCCCTGTTCCTTTTCGTTTGAGGATAGTATCCGCCCCAACAATCACACTTCCGGCTCGCGCGCTTTGGTAAAATATTCGATAAACACCAACGCGGCATAGCAGTACCGGGCTTCCCTGCCGCGTGTGTTTTACGGGTAGTTTTCGTATATTTGCGGGTAAAGATCATGCAAAGCTTTTTCATCAAAGCGATACAATATGTGGTGCGCTTATCGCTATATATTGTGTTGCACTCCGGTTTTGTGCAAACGTATCAAAAAATGCGGGAAAAAACCTGATTTTTCTTTGAAAAAAGTGTCTATTTTTCTGAAAAAGAAATAAAACAACATTCAATGTGATATAATACAAGTACAAGCGGACTTAGTCTGCCGCTTTAGTGTACCTTGAAAAGTTAATCTGTGTTTCGCGTCGAATTTATTTGAACTAAGCTAAACTTTTTCAGGTTGCCTGCTTGTGCGGGCAGCTTAAACAATTTTTTTAATTTTATTTTCGGGCATTATTGTCGAGGCATTATTGCCGTAGGCAATTTTGACTATAAAAAATTTTTGTTTAGGAGGACAAAAAATGGCGAAGAAAATTCTCAGTATCGTACTTGCGCTCACTCTTGCACTCAGCGTATTTACGGTAGCAGCTTCGGCTGCAGAAATCGAAGCCACTGCTGAATCATTTGAAAATGATTACAAAACAGCGGCGAACGGCGATGTCATCGTTCTTACCGAAGATGTTGAAATCTATGGTAACAAACAGACATCCAAGGACATCACAGTTGACCTTGCAGGTCACACAATCACATGTACGGCTACAGGAGTTGCCGGTCTCATTGCTACAAGCAAAACCGGTAATCTCACAATCACTGACTCTGTCGGCGGCGGTAAGATCGATTCCGACTATGCTGCTCTTCAGGCACAGACCGGCGCTACAGTAGTAATTGACGGCGGTACAATAGCAGGTGTCAGAGCTGTTGCTAACTTCTCATCTGCTGGTACAGTTGTTGTTAACGACGGCGTAGTTAACACAGGTGCAGAAGGCGCTCTCTATCTTAACTCAAGCTATTCCAGCAGGAAACCCTCTTGCACGGTCAACGGCGGCGAAATCAACGGCGACGTATTTACCGTAGCAAACTGTGTTCTTACAGTCAACGGCGGTGAATTCACATCCGATTCTTACTGTATCGTAGGCAATGGTACTAAGAAAAATACTGAAATCACCATCAACGACGGTACATTCACAGCCACATCCGAAACAGGCGCAGCTATCTATCATCCCCAGGGTGGTACTCTCACCATCAACGGCGGTTATTTCGAGGGTTCTGACGCTCTCTACATCAAGTCCGGCGTTACAACGATCAACGGCGGTACATTCGTAGGTACAGGCGAAGCTAAAGAATACAGCTACTATGGCAACGGCTTCAACTCAACAGGCGACGCTATCGTAATCGATTCCTGCGGTTATCCGAACGGACAGCCCCCGATGGTTAAGATCTATGACGGCGAATTCGAATCAAGCGAAGCAAAAGCAATCGGTGTTTACACTTATGGTGAAAGCACACCCGCAACAGTTTTCGTATACGGCGGAACATTCAGCGACGATTCAGCTGAAGGCTTCGGCGCTCCCCTCGTAGCAAACACAACAACAGGTGCTTACTATGACACACTTGAAGAAGCAGGTGCAGCAGCTGCAGATGGCGACACACTCGTTTTCATGAACGACATTGACGCTGACTATGTTGAATTCAAGACTGACGTTACTGTTGACCTTGCAGGTAAATCCTACACTGCAACAGGCAACTGGGGTCTCTGCGCAGTAGGCGCTGACGTAACAATCATCGACTCTGTCGGTGGCGGTTCTGTTAACGCAGCTTATGCAGTAGACGCTGAAAACGGCGGAACACTTACACTTAAATCCGGCGAAGTCAACGGTATGGCTCTTGTTTATGAAGGCAGCGAAATCGTTCTCGACGGCGCTACACTTACTGCAGGCAGCGGTTATGCAGCTCATGTTCAGACTGGCGGCGAATTCACAATCAAAGCCGGTACAATCAACGGTACAGTCCTCGTTTACGGCGGATCAGCTACAATGGACGGCGGCCTTGTAAACGGTGACGTTTGGGCTTATGGCGCTGGTTCTTCCTTCGAACTCAACGACGGCGATGTTATCGCTCCTCGCGTTGATGCAAACGGCGACGCTCGCAACAGCGCAGACGTTCAGTCTATCAGAGTCGGCGCAGGCGCATCCGCAGTCATCAACGGCGGTACAAGCGACGGTGCAGTTGTTGTAAGAGGCAACGGTTCCAGCCTTGAAGTTAACGGCGGTTACCTCACAGGTCCTGCCTATCCGATTTCCGGTGTTGGTAATGCAGCAGACTGCGGCACAACAATCGTCATCAACGGCGGCGAAATCGTAGCTCCCAAGGGCGCTGTAGGTATCTTCCATCCTCAGTCTGGTACTCTCACCATCAACGGTGGTAAGATCACCGGCGGTAACGCAATCTATCAGAAATCCGGTTACGTTGAAATCAACGGCGGCGAATTCTATGGTGTCGGCGCATACGCTGATTTCGAACACACAGGCAACGGTTACAACCAGACTGGTGAAACTCTCGTAATCGAATCCTGCGCATATCCGGGCGGAGCTCCGTCTCTCAAGATCACTGGCGGTAAGTTCTACTCCAGAAACAGCGATATCATCAGCTACTACTACACAGAAGGTAACGAACTCGAAAGCACAGCATTCGTATATGGCGGTCAGTTCGAAAAAGCAGTTCCTGCAAAATTCTGGGCAAACGCTGATGCATTTGCTCTCCTTAACATCAACGGCGGCGTAGCTGCTATCGAAGAAGGCACAAACAACGTTACTATCACAGCTAACGAAGGCGCAGAAAAAGTTGAAGTATATCTTTATTCTGCAGAAGAAGGCGCAACTGTAGTTTTCTCTGACCTTGAAGGCGGCGCAAAGCTCTCCACAGGTAACCAGGTTTATGCAAGAACAAACGGTTCCTTCGTTGCTACAATCAACGGCGAAACCTACAATGTAACAATCGTATTCCCGCACTTTGACGTTGAAGACCTCCTTCAGGTTACAAACGCAACGATCGAAGTTGAAGGCGATGTTGTTACTCTTACAGCTATCGACAGTGCTGAACAGGTTCAGATTTCCAAGGCTACTACAGCCGGTACAGCAATCGAATTCATGAATGCATCAGGTAGCTGTAAAGTTTCCAAGAGCGGTTCTACTCTCTATGCTGTAGCTGATGCTACTGCTGAAATCTTAGTTCCCAACTCAGGCGAATACACAGTAGTATTTGACTTCGAAGAAGCTCCCGTAGTTGTTGACGCATCAACTCTCAGAGTTCAGAACGCTACAGCAACAGTTGAAAACGGTGTTATCACCCTTACTCCTGTTGACGCTACTAAGTCCGCTGCTCTCGTTTACAAACTTACAGACGGAACAGTAATCGAATTCTCCAACCTTAACAACGCCAAGATCTCCGGCGGTAACTCCCTCTATGCTAATGCTCCCGCTACAGCAACAGCAACAATCGACGGCGATGTCTACACAGTAGTATTCGACTATGAAGTAGTTGTTACTCCTCTTGATGAGCTTCTTAAGGTTACAAACGCTGACGTAGCAGTTGACGGACAGAAGATCACTGTTACTCCTCTCGATGAGTCCAAACAGGTTAACTTCTATCCCTCACTTAAGGACGGCTCTGCAGTAGAGTTCTCCGAAATTGCTGGTCTTGCTAAGACAACAGCAGCTGGCACACTCTATGCTAAGGGCGTAGCTTCTGCAGTAGCAACAATCGGCGGCGTTGCATATGACGTTGAATTTGCGTTCACGCCCGCAGCTCCGACACCGGTAGCAGATCTCCTTAAGACAACAGGCGCAACAGTAGTAGTTGAAGGCACAACAATTACTTTGACAGCAACTGGAGCACAGGTTAACTTCTATCCGACACTCAAGGACGGCTCCGCTGTAGTATTCAGCGATATCTCCGGCCTTGCTAAGACAACTAAGAGCGGTACTCTCTATGCTAAGGGCAACGCAACAGCTGTCGCAACAATCGGTGGTGTTGACTACACAGTTAACTTCGTATTTTAATTGATCTGTCCCGATCGACTAAAATATCGTTAGTGTAAACTAAACAAAAATGGGGGGCAGGGAAACCTGCTTCCCGTTTTCTTTTTGCCCAAAAATCCCAGCGACCTCGTTTTGCCACTCCCGGCGTTAATCAAAATTAATAATAAATTGCTAAAAAAGAAAAAAGAAAATTATCCTTATGTTATAATGTCAATACTGAATTTATCTTCGAGCATTGTGTTTAAAATTCAGCGCGCTCGAATATTCGTTTGTTTCTTATCAGGATCGAAACCAAGTTGCTTTTGCAATTTTGAATATAGAATTGAAATTATCAAACAGAAGTTTTCAGAAAGAAATTTTCAGGAGGTAAAAAGTCATGTGCAGGAAAATTATCAGTGTTCTCCTTGCTCTTGTGATCGGCTTGAGCGTCTTTTCGGCTACGGCTTTCGCCGAAGGTGAGGAAGAATACACAGGCAATCTTGTCAAAAACGTCACAACGGGTGTTGAATACGCCACCATCAATAAAGCCGCAAAGGCGATCCAGGACGGTGAAACGCTTCAGCTGCTTTACAACATTTCTCTTTCGACCTATGTCACCATCAGGGGCGAGGGCATCACGATCGACCTCAACGGTTATGAGATCTCTGCTCCCGGTCAGGTGCTCGACCTCTACGGCTATGCGACCTTGCGCGACACTGCCGGCGGCGGAAGGATCTCCGGCTCCGATAAGAAGGCCGTTTGGGTCAACGCCAATTCAACCGTTACAAGCTACGTCGATATCGACGGCGGTATAACCGTCGACGGCTACAACGATGGCACGAACGCAAAGCTCTATCTCCAGAGCGGAACTATCGGCGGCATTGTCCAGGTTCAGGGCATTGCCTATGCGAACATAAAAAATACTACCATCGCCACATCCGACAGAGCTCTTTCCGTCACTGACGGCGGCGCGGCTGTCATCGAAAATTCAACCATAACCGGCGAAATCTACGTCAGAGATAACGGAACAAGCCTCACCATAAACAGCGGTACTTTTACCGCAAACTATACCTGCATCGCCGGCGATGCGGGCGAAAACCTCGGCGGCACCTCCGTCACGATCAACGACGGAACTTTCAGAACCGTCAGCAAAACGGGCGTTGCGATCTTCCAGCCCCAGGCGGGTACGCTCACCATTAACGGCGGAACTTTCCAGGGCGGCGATGCGCTCTATCTCAAGGGCGGCGACACAACCATCAACGGCGGAACCTTCCGCGCTGTCGGCGCGCTTGCGTCCTTCAATCACGATGACAGCAAATACAGGCAGACCGGCGACACTGTCGTGATCGAGTCCTGCGGCGGTAACGGCGGCCAACCCACTCTTGCGATCTACGACGGCACATTCTATTCCAGGAACGGCGGCTGCCTCGGCGTTTACAGATACGGCAACAATCCTTTCGACAGCACTGCTTTTGTCTACAGAGGCTTGTTTGAAAAAGAAGTCCCCGCGCAGTATTGGGTCAACCCCGATGTCTTCACGCTCATTAACTTTGCCGGCGGTTTTGCAACATATAACCCCTCGACAAACAAGGTCACTCTTCAGGCTGACGAAGATTCCGTCAAGGTTGAAGTTTATAAGTATTCCACGAACGGCGAAGTTATCGCCTTCTCCGACCCCCAGGGCGGCGTTGTTGTCACCGACAGCGGCCAGATGTATGCGAGATCCGGCGGCCAGGTCAACATGACGATCGGCTCAAAAACTTATGTCCTCAAAGTCAGCTTCGGCGAATTCGACGTCACAGAACTGCTCAGCATGACCAACTCCCAGTACCCCGTTGTCAACGGCATGAACGTCACTCTCGCTCCCGTTGACGAAACTCAGGCGGTCACTGTTGCGGCGAGAACTCTCGCCGGCACGCTCATAACGGTTAATTCCGTCGCCGGCGGCGCGCGCGTCTCCAAGAGCGGCACTCTCTACTCCAAATCCGACGGCACCGCCAGCGTTACCGTACCCAACTCCGGAACTTTCAACGTCATTTTCGACTTCCCGGAGGAGGATTTTGTGCTCCTCGACAACCTCAGGATCACGAACGCAACGGCTTCCGTCAACGGCACAACTATCACGCTCAACCCCGTCAGCGAATCTTCTGCGATCTCCATGGTTCCGAGGCTTCTTGACGGAACAGCGATCTCCTTCACAAACCTTTCCGAAAATGCGAAGGTCTCCAAGAGCGGCTCGCTCTATTCGACAAAATATGCCACAGCGAGGACAACAATTCGCTCAACGGTTTACACGATAGTTTTGAATTTCCCGCAGCAGGTCGTTGAGCTCAAGGACAACCTCAAGTTCACCAATGCGACGGTCGCTGTCAACAACAAAATGATTACGCTCACTCCCGTCAACGAAACCACGTCTGTTTCGCTTGTCCCGAGACTTCTTGACGGAACTGCGATCTCCTTCTCCAACCTCTCCGAGGACGCAAGAATCTCCAAGAGCGGCTCGCTCTATTCATCAAAATATTCGACCGCTACCGTGACGATCAACGGCACGGCATACACCGTTGTGCTGAATTTCCCGCAGCAGGAGATCCCGCTTGCCGAGAACCTTAAAGTTTCCAACGCAACTGCGGCTGTCAGCGGCACGACGATCACGCTCACTCCGGTCGACAACACCAAGTCGGCTTCGTTGGTCGCAAGACTCCTCGACGGAACTGCGATTACGTTCGACACAAACAGCCTTGAAAACGCTTCGATCTCCAAGAGCGGATCACTGTATGCTTACTCCAACGCTTCCGCAACGGCGAACATCAAGGGCACAAATTACACCGTTGTCTTCGCGTTCACTCCCGCCGAGACCCCGCTCGTCGATCTCCTGAAATACAACGGAGCGACGGCTTCCGTCAGCGGCAAAACCATCACGTTCAACGCAACCGCAACCCAGGTCAACTTCTATCCGGCTCTCTGGGACGGCACTGCGATCACGTTCTCGAACGTCAGCGGCGTGGCGGCGATCTCCAAGAGCGGCACGCTCTACGCCAAGGGCAATGCCACTGCAAAAGTGACTATCGACGGCGTAACATATAACGTGGTTTTCTCGTTCTGATAAAAAACTTTAAACCCTTCGTGAAGGTCGATCCTCACGAAGGGTTATTTTTTTGGCGATGAAATTTTAATGTGTTTTATTCTGAATTCGACAGCTCTTTATTTGTTATGAAATCATCGGATAATATCTATCGCTTTTTCGATGACATCGATTTGCGCTGTCGTTCCCGTTCCGCCGTATTCGCCGTCAAGTGTCCAGGCTATGTCCTGAACAAACTCAAACTCAACTTTTTTCGCCTGACGGAAGTATATGTACTTCGGGTCGTAGTTGCGGGTGAGCATACATTTGCTCGTCTTGTTGAACACGTTGATGTCCTTCGGGAATTTTACGAGAATAACTTCAAATTTTCCGTCGTCGAAGGAGACAACGTTCCTGTCCATTTTTATAATATTTGAAAGCGAGAGCGTGCTCGATACGCCGCCGTATGCGAACTCGTCTTCGATAACTTCGTCGCCGTCGATCGTAACTTTCGCCTTGATCCGCTGCAGCCTGCGCAGCGCGTCGAGTATCTGCGAAGTGTAGGCAAGGTGTCCGAACAGATTTTTGAACTTCTGCGAGGTGTTGTAGGACAGGTCGGTGAAAGCCCCGAAGCACGCGGCGTAGGTGAAATATCTTTCCCCGTTGAAAAATCCGATGTCGTGCGGGATCTGCCTGCCCCTCAAAAGATGGTTGACGCATTTTTTCGGGTTGGATGAGATGTTGAGGCTCCTTGCAAAATCGTTCGTGGAGCCCGACGGGACGTACCCGAGGGGGGGACGTTTTTCTTTTTCTATCTTCATCAGACCGTTGACGACCTCGTTGAGCGTACCGTCGCCGCCGCGGCAGATGACCGTGTCGAATTCACGTCCGAGGTTTTCGGCGAGGGAAGTCCCGTCGCCGCGGCCTTTTGTCGTGTAAAAAGTGACTTCGTTTCCGCCAACGCTCAGCTCGTCGGTGATGTTGAGCAGCTGACCTTTTGTTTTCATTTTTCCTGCTTTCGGATTGATAATGACAAGGGTCTTGTTCCTGTTTTCAAACATTTTGTCGTCCATCACCAGTCCCCCTTTAGAAAAATAAGTATGTAGTCATTATACATCATTTCCAAAATTTAATCAAGTGCTTTGGAAAACAGCATTTTTCAGCAAGAATCCCCACCTGATCATCAGATGGGGAGACTGTCTTATTTCTTCTTTTTCTTCGGCGCGGAGAGCTCGTCGAACATGGCTTCGACAAGTTTCCGCAGGAAATCCCGATCGTCCACGTTGTCGCACAGTATCATTTCCTTTGCGCCCGCATATGGTAGCTCCCGCCTTGCGTCGGGCATCATTTTCTCCGACGAATTTGTGATTTTCACGAGAAACCTGTCGTCATATATACCGCCGAAAACCTTGCCGCGATAATAGAGCAAATATTCGCCCATCATCGCGCGGTAGGTTATTTCTTCCGTCTCCGAAAACTGTTCGAGGATAAAGTTCAGATATTCTTTGCTTGAAGCCATAGCTTGCCTCCTGCTTTATTCTTTTGATTTTTTTATCCATTCGTCGAGGAATTTCATCTGCTCATCCGTGTGAAACCAATGCTCGCCGTTTTTCATGACGGTAAGCTGACCCCCGATCCTGCCGGCAAAATCAGAGACAGTATCGTAGGAAGTCAGTTCATCGTTTTTGCCGAACAAAATGCAAGTCGGAACGCTCCACGTTATCGGATTTTTCCTCGCGAATTGAAGGTATTCCCACGAGAGCGTTTCGCCGAAATCCGTCGGGATCTCCCTTTTTTGCTCAAGTTCGTTTTCCGTAACTCCGGAAAAATTCATCATGTTTGTTATCAGCTTTTCCATGTCGACTACGGGCGAGATGAGAAAGGCTTTTTTGATTTGCATTTCCGACAGCGCGCAGAGGGAAAAATATGCGCCGATGCTGTTGGCGATAAGTATGACCGAGTCGCTGTCGCCGCAGATTTTTTCGAAAAACGGAGGGAATTCCTCTTTCGCTTCCCACGGCGTTGTGGATTTGTAGTCAAAACCGATAACTTTGCAACCTTCAAACAGGGGTTTATAGTGCTCCGCCTCGTCTGCACTGCCGTTTTTCCCGCGAACGTATATGACCGTGCTTTTCATTTGCTTTTCACCATAAAAGTTATTTCAATTTGTACACTGCGTTGAGATTCAGCAAGTCATCATTGCCGTTGTCCGTGAACAATTCCCTGTCAAATTCAATGCCTTGACGGGAAAGACATATTTCCAAAAAACAAAGGAATATCCCGATGTCGATCCTGTTATAGAAAGCAACCATGTTTGCGGGCATTATGCCGCGCTTCCCCGGTTTTTTGTATCTGAAAACGGATAGCTTTCCGCCATTTCTGACAAACCAAGGCTGAGAGTTGCAGGCGCTGGGCGCAAAACGGACGATATTCGTAACTCCGTCTATCGGATCGCCTTCCCAGATTTCCGAAACGGGTTTTCGTTTGCTTTTGAACATATCTTTTCTGTATTTGGATATTTCGGAGATTTTTTTGATTGCGATCATAATGACGAATTCAAGGTCTCCGATAGATTTTTCGTCCGGTTTGCCGATACCGAACCACAGAGTCCCGATGTTTTCGGAAACAAGGAAAAGATCAAGCTGTTCGCCGAGGTAGCCGATGTTTTGCAGATAGCCGTCCTTTTTCTCGCTGTAGAGGAGAATGCAGTATTCCTCGCCTCGTCTGCAGTTCGTGCTTTCGGCGGGAACGATGCGTATATCCGTTTTAATTTCAGGATGCAGGGGATTGAAAGATTTATAAGCTTTTCTGATCATTTCCGTTTCTTTGTCCGAAATTGTTTCGGAACCCACGTTGCGGAAAAGATGAAAAGATTTTCTTTTGAAAATCATATCATACATATAGCTTTCCATTTTCAAACTCCTCCCTTGAGATGCATAAATGTTGTCGAGATCAGCGCTTTTCATTCAACGTTTTTCATCAGCTTGGCTCCGAGCCAAACGAACAGGATCCCCGAAGCGATCAGGACGATGACTGCGGCGGCTTTGCTCCAAAGCCCTACCAATGCGCTAAGGGCAGGCGACAGTGCAACGAGCGCAACGGCCTTTGAAAGCTGAAACGTGTATAGCTTCGGGTTGTTCGGTTTTACCGATTGCCTTGAACGGTACGGCAGGATCTTGTAATCCTTCGTCAGCGCCATCAGACCTGCATAAAGCAGTATCGCCGCCGAAAATATCCCCATCAGGATCGAATAAGCGTGTTCCATTTTTAAACCTCCGTCAGTCTGCGTCTTCGTCCAGCGTTTCGAGGAGAAAGCTTACCGGGCGAAAACCGTCGTTGCAGGAGATCATCGCCGACTTTTCGTTCTTCATCCAGCCGTCGTAAAAATCCTTCGCGCCGTGGGAAAGAGCCATGACAAAGGGCGAAACAGTGTCCCACGCGCTGTCGCAGAATCCTGCCGGCTTTTGCCACCCGTTTGCGATGAAAACCTGCCCGAGCTTCATGCCGCAGGCGTGTTCGATCGGGTTTTCATATTCTTCGATAAGGTCTTCGTAGCAAGCGATGCGCTTGACGGTTATGCTGACTTTTTTCATTTTTTTCACCCTCTGAGATATGAGAATTGTTTGCGCGTCAAAGTCTGGCGCAAAATACGTTGTATGTGCCCTTTAAGCAAACGTCCTCGTCCGTGACTTCGATGACAACGGAGTCCGTTTTTTCTCCCGTGATTTTCAAAGCCCAGCCGTCTTCAAGCGTGATCCCTTTTGCAGAATAGTAAAACCCGTCGGTGTCGATCAGCCTGACGATGTAGTGGGAATCATCGCCCGGCTCGCAAAGCGGAGCCTGACGGTTTTCGCCCGTTTTGATCTTCGGGATCAGTGGCGTACCCCAGAGCGAGGTTTTGAGGTTTTCTTCCGTTTCCGGCATGATCCAGACGTCCGCCTCGGTCGCCCCGTTGATAAAAGTGATGGTTTTGTCGCTTTTTATTTCCATATTGTTCTGCTCCTTTGCTTTGCATCCGCAAAAAATGATCAGCGCGGCAAAAAACACTGCCGCCAAATTAACTTTTTTCATTCGTATCTCCTTTCCCTTGCAAAACACGACCGCTTTCGCAAAGCTCATGATGCCGGCAACGTCAGGGCGCGTTGCAGTCTTTTTCAAACTTTCCTGTCCTGATATAATGCCCTTCCTGAATTGCGGCAAAGGTCGCAACTGCGCATACGACCGCTCCGGTGTACCGTAAATCAATAAACCTCAACGTCAGGGGCAACGCGAACAGCAAACCGCCCGTGACCTTGTTCATCAAAGAATGTACCGACACAAATCTTTTTTGCATTACATACCCGGACACAACGTTTATCGCCTTGATCGTTGCGATGATCCCGATTCAGACATACATCCAATTTTCAACATCCGACACAGGCATCAGCTTGATAAGACACGCTGCGGCCAATATAAAATCGGCGAACGTATCCAGTTTGGAGCCGAGCTCGCTGACGGTATCTGTTTTTCTGGCTACGGTTCCGTCGACCATATCCGTGAACCCTGCGGTTATATATAAAACGTAAAAAGGAATTGAGAGAGGCGGAAAAAACAGCAACGCTATGCTGCAAACGATTCTGACGCACGTTATGAAATTTGCCATGATCCTGCTTCTCCGATCGTTGTTTCAGCCATTTGTTTTGGTCAACACAGCCACGCTCTCCACGTGCGTTGTTCCGGGGAACATATCAACTGCGGAGACTTTTTTGACCGCATAGCCCAGCGACAAAAATATCCTGCAATCCCTTGCCTGCGTCGCTGTGTCGCAGGAGACGTAGACGATCCTCTCGGGCGACATTCCCGCGACCGTTTTGATCAGCGGTTCGGTCAGCCCTTTTCTCGGTGGATCGACGATGATAACGTCCGCTTTTTCGCCTCTGTCGAACAAAATCTGAGCAGCTTCTTCTGCGTCGGCGCAGATGAACTCTGCGTTTTCGACGTTGTTGACGGCGGCGTTTTCTTTTGCGTTTTCGATCGCCTGTGGCACGACCTCTACGCCGATGACTTTTTTAGCCCTGTCGGCAAGGCAGAGCCCGATCGTGCCGGCTCCGCAGTAAAGGTCGATCACGTTTTCCCTGCCGGTCAGCTTTGCATATTCGATCGCTTTTGCGTAGAGCTTTTGCGCCTGGGTGCGGTTGACCTGGTAAAATGATTGCGGCGAAATTCTGAATTTAAGTCCGCAGAGGATATCGGAGATATGGTTTTGCCCCCAAACTGTGACGGTTTTTTCGCCGAGGATGACGTTCGTTTTTTCGCGGTTGAAGTTAAGGGAAAAGCTTTTGATCTGCGGAAATTTTTCGGTCAAAGCCTTCGTCAGCTTTTCGATCTTCGGGAATGATTTTCCGTTGATCACAAGGCACAGGGCGATCTCGTCGGTCGCTTCGGCAATGCGAAGGTAGACGTGGCGCAGCAACCCTTTGCCGCTGACTTCGTTGTAAACGGAGACGTTTTCGCTCTCGATAAAACGGGCGATCTCGCCGATGATCTCCCCGAAGATTTCGGGCTGCAAAAGGCAATCCCTGCAATCGACCACCTTGTGGGTGCGTGAGGCAAAAAAGCCGATGTTCAGCCTGCCGTTTTCCGTCGAAACGGGAAACTGGCCCTTGTTCCTGTAGCGGCAGCGGCTTGGGGCGGAGATATATTCGTCAAGCGTGATTTTTATCCCGCCGATCCTCTCGAAAGCGTCCGCGACGAGAGTTTTTTTGATTTCGGTCTCCGCTTCGTAGGAGATGTTTCTGTAGGCGCAGCCGCCGCACCTTTTAAAAACGGCGCAGTCGCTGTCGATCCTGATCGAGGATCTTTCGATTATCTCCTCAACTCTTGCGACGGCGTAGTTTTTATTTTTCTTTATTATTTTAATGCGGGCTTCGTCGCCCGTAACGCCATCGGCGACAAAGACGACCAATCCGTCGATCCTGCATACGCCGAACCCGGAACTGCTGATAGATTCGATTTTGACGTTGTAAATCTCGTTTTTCTCCATTGAAAACCACCGAAAAGCCCCGGTTGAAACGGAGCCGGATTTGAATTATAAAGTGACGTTGAAACCTTCTTCAACAACGCCGTCGCCTATCGCTCTGAAATCGGTTACGCAGTAAACGCTGTCAAACTTCGATCCCGATAATTTTTCCGACATAACAAATACCTCTCATATTATGGAATTTCTTCAAAGAAAATTATAATGAAACGAGCGCCTCTTGTCAAGCAGTAACGCCGCTTTGGACATCGGACTATTTTGAACGAACAAAAAACAAAAAAACCCTTTACAAATCCGAAAAAGTGTGTTATAGTATTCGGTGCTGAGTTCTTTTCTCGGAAATGGGAGCAAGCCCAAAGGGCGTTTCACCTACCTATTGCTGGGATTTGTAACGACAGAAAAATTTTTTAAACGAGGTGAAAATCATGACACAGGCAGAAAAACAGGCTATCATCAAAGAGTACGCCATGCACGAAGGCGACACGGGTTCACCCGAGGTTCAGATCGCTGTCCTCACAAAGAGGATCAACGACCTCAACGAGCACTTCAAAGTTCACAAGAAGGACCACCATTCCAGACGCGGTCTTCTTAAGCTCGTCGGTCACAGAAGAAACCTTCTTGCATATCTCCAGAAGGTGGATATCGAGCGTTACCGTGCGATAATCCAGAAACTCGGCATCCGTAAATAATCGGAAATACGGGGCAGGCAGGGCAACTTGTCTGCCTTTGTGTCGTTTATTAACAAGGAAATTACGGAAGGCGAAATCGGCGTTTAGCGGTAAATCGAGCGTCCCTGTTTTGAGGCGTTGGGTTTATTGCTAAAGCCCGCCTTTCGTGAAAATAAAACCAAAAATAACGAAAGGAAAGAAAGAAATGTTTGAAAACTTCAAAAAATTCGAAACCGAGATCGCCGGCAGACCGTTCGTCGCGGAAGTCGGCAAAATGGCAGGCCTTGCCTCCGGCGCGGTAATGGTGCGCTATGGCGAGACGAACGTGCTTTGTACTGCGACCATGGCGGCAAAGCCCAGGGAAGGCGTTGACTTCTTCCCGCTTTCAGTAGACTTTGAAGAAAAGCTCTATTCCGTCGGCAGGATCCCCGGATCATTCCACAGGCGTGAGGGCAAGGCGAGCGAAAAAGCGACTCTCGCTTCCCGCGTTATCGACCGCCCGATCAGACCGCTTTTCCCGAAGGACATGAGAAACGACGTCGGCGTTGTTGCAACGGTCATGTCCGTTGACCCCGACTGTTCTCCCGAAATCACCGCCATGCTCGGCGTTTCAATCGCGATTTCAATTTCCGAGATCCCGTGGGACGGCCCCATCAGCGGCGTAGTTGTTGGACTTGTTGACGGCAAATTCGTCATCAACCCCACCGCCGAGGAAAAAGAAAAGAGCGAAATGTACGTCACCGTCGCTTCCACCTCCGAGCTTGTTGCCATGATCGAAGCCGCTGCGAACGAAGTCAGCGACGAGACGATGTTCGATGGCATCATGTTCGCCCATAAAGAAAACCAGAGGATCGTTGAATTCATCAACGGCATCAAAGCCGAAGTCGGCAAAGCAAAGGTTGATTTCCCCTCGAACGATCCGCCCGAGGAAATGTTTGAAAAGATCAAGGCTTTCGCCATCGACGACGTCAAAGCCGCCCTCGACACGGACGACAAGCTTGTCCGCGACGAAAGGCTTAAACCCATCTATGAAAAAGTTCACGAGCAGTTCGACGAAGAATATGAAGATATGGTCGAAAAGATCGACGACTGCATGTATAAGCTCCAGAAATTCATCGTCCGCCGCTGGCTTCTTGACGAAGGCAAGCGCGTTGACGGCAGAGGCATCGACGAGATCAGACCTCTTGCCGCCGAGATCGATCTGCTCGACAGAGTTCACGGCTCCGGTATGTTCACAAGGGGACAGACTCAGGTGCTCTCCGTGACAACTCTCGGCCCCGTCAGCGACGCCCAGCTTCTTGACGGCATCGACAACGAGACTTCCAAGAGATATATGCACCACTACAATTTCCCGTCGTATTCCGTCGGCGAAACAAGACCTTCCAGAGGCCCCGGCAGACGTGAGATCGGGCACGGCGCTCTCGCCGAAAAAGCTCTTGTGCCGGTCATCCCCTCCGTTGAAGAATTCCCCTACCCGATCAGAGTTGTCTCCGAAGTTCTCTCCTCCAACGGCTCCACTTCGCAGGGCTCGATCTGCGGCTCAACGCTTTCCCTCATGGCGGCGGGCGTTCCGATCAAAGCTCCCGTTGCGGGCATCTCCTGTGGTCTTATCACCGAGGGCGACAGATTCATGACCATGGTCGATATCCAGGGACTTGAAGATTTCTTCGGCGACATGGACTTCAAGGTCGCCGGCACCCACAAGGGCATCACCGCGATCCAGATGGACCTCAAAGTTCACGGACTTACGCCGGCGATCATCAAGGAAGCCCTTGAAAAGACTCATAAGGCGAGAGTTTATATCCTCGACGAAGTCATGCTCAAAGTCATCGACAAGCCCAGAGAAGAGCTTTCAAAATATGCTCCCAAGATGCTCACCACGAAGATCCCCGTTGACAAGATCAGCGAGGTCATCGGAAAACAGGGCAAGGTCATCCAGAAGATCTGCGCCGAATGCAACTGTAAAGTCGACGTTGAGGAAGACGGCTCGATCTTCATCTCCGCCCTTGACATCGACGACGCAAACCGCGCGCTCAATATCATCGAAACCATCGCCAACGATCCCGAGATCGGCGCCATCTATAAGGGCGTTGTCACAAGGCTCATGGACTTCGGCGCATTCGTTGAGATCGCTCCCGGCAAAGAGGGACTCGTCCACATCAGCCACCTTGACGTAAAACGCGTCAACAAGGTCGAGGACGTTGTCAACGTGGGCGATGAAGTGATCGTAAAGGTGCGCGAGATCGACGACCAGGGCAGGCTCAACCTCTCCCGCCGCGAGGCTCTCATCGAGGTCGAAGGGCTTGTTCCCGAAAACGAGATCTCCGACGCTCCCAGGGGCGACAGACCCCGCAGGAACGGCAGGGGCAAACCCCACCACAAAAACTGATTTTTTCGCGGACTGTTGTCGCTGACGGCAGTCCGGTTTTGTTTAGGCGCAGCGCACATCTGCCAACCCGCTACCAGCGGATAGATTTTGCGCTGTGCTTTAGAGGTCGAAATTATGTCAAACGATAAAACTAACGCAATGAGGATACTCGACAGGAGCGGCGTGGAGTACACTGTCTTTTCTTATCCATGCAAGGAGGCGATCGACGGCGTAACGGTCGCCGAAAAGCTCTCTGCCCCGGTCGACGAAGTTTTCAAAACGCTCGTCACCGAGGGGAAAAGTCGGAATTTTTACGTTTTTGTCGTCCCGGCGGCAAAGGAGCTTGATCTGAAAAAAGCTGCCGCCTGCGTCGGCGAAAAGAGCGTCGAGATGATCGCCGTCAAGGATATTAACAAAGTCACCGGCTATATCCGCGGCGGCTGCAGCCCCGTCGGCATGAAAAAGCAGTATACGACCGTTTTCGACTCTTCCGCCAAGGAGAAGGAAAAAATCTTCGTCAGCGCCGGGAAGATCGGATGCCAGTTCCGGGTTTCTCCCGAAGATCTCAGGAAGGTCACCGGCGGGAAATTTGAAAGCGTCACAAGGTGACTACATCAGGATATACGCCAAAGCGATGAGCATACTTTTGTCGCTTTGATCTTTCGACAAAATGAGAAGCAGCGCAATCAGCAGCAGCTTTTCGTCGTCGATCCCGGAGAGCAGACCGCCCTTTCGCTTTGACGGGTTTTTGTTACAATCGAAGTTTTTACAGTTTTCGCAGTCAGGACGATTGACCTGTTGCTTTTCTTCCTTTGGGAACCCTGAACGGCTGCTCATCTCTCTGGCTTCCTCGAGCGCTTTCATCTGCATTCCGGCGATCTCGCCGTAGGAATAATCCTTCATCTTCTCACCCTTGCTCTTTCAGGATCGGGATCAGTTCGATCAGCCTGATTATCTTCATCGCTTCGTCGGCCTTGACCTGACGGCTTGAGGAAAGGAACGGTTTGAGCGCGCTGATGAGCTCGACCCGCGAATCCTTCTTGTTGAGCATCGACATCACGCTCGTGATCTTCCCGAGCATTTTCGGGTCGACGGACGAAAGATCGGGCAGTGGGGAATCGCTTTCGCCTTTTCGCTCTTCGCCGCCGAAAACCGATTGCGCAACCTCTTTGAGGTTTTCGATATCCTGCGCGCTCAGCGAGGAAATTATGTCGCCCAGGTCGTTAGTCATAGCTCTGACCTTTTTTCAGTTTGTCGATGAGCTCCTTCGCCCTCTGCGAGTTGAGCAGGCTTGAAAGCTTTTCCTTGTCGGAAAGGATCTCGCTGAGCTTGTTTTTCTGATTGTCCGACAGGTTGTTTGAAATGAATTCGCCGACTTTTTCCTTGTTGTTTTTGTTTTTGATCAGCTCGTTTATCTGTTCTTTATCCATAAAATTCACTCCCGGAGGTTATATGATGAGAATACTTATTTTGTCCGACTCGCACCGGATTTCGCAAAGAGTCAGGGAAGCCTACGAACTCATCGAAGACGTTTCGATGATAATCCACCTCGGCGACGGCGAAAGGGATATGGCTGCCCTGGACGATCTGCCCGCCGGCGTAAAGGTGGTGCAGGTCAGGGGCAACTGCGACTTCGGCTCCGATCTCCCTGCCGTGGAGCTGCTCGACGTCGGAGGAAAGAGGTTGTTGTGCACCCACGGTCATCTTTTTCACGTCAAATTCGGTGACGCGATGATCATGGAGGAAGCCGAAAAATACAACGCCGACATTACATTATACGGCCACACCCACACCCCTGTTACAAAATTCAAGAGCGGCAGATACTACTTCAACCCCGGCAGCCTGCTCGACGGCAACTTCGGCTATATCGACATCGTCGGCGACGGTGTCAACTGCGTTCAGCTCAATCTGAAAGATTTCAGGTAGTCAGAAATCGACGATCTCAACGCCTGTGTAGTAGTGCTTGAGTATCTCCTCATAGTTGCTTCCACGGCGCGCCATGAAGTCTGCGCCGTATTGGCTCATACCGACCCCGTGACCGCTTCCGACGACGGTGAAGACAAAACTATCTCCGTTGTGTTCAAGCGTAAAATTGTTCGACTTGAGTTCAAATGCTTTTTGCATCTCTGCTCCGCCGTAGGTTCCGTTGCCGACGGCGATTTGTTTTACCGCGCCCGCCTGCGTTCTTTCGGCTTTTCCGATCCATTTCGTCTTGTCGTCGGGCAAAGTGCAGTTTTTGAGCTTTTTGCAGCAGCTTTCAAATTCGCTCTCTGTCATGTCCACAACGCTCGTCAGGTTTTCCGATAGCTCGTCTCCCGGGCTGACGACGCTTTTGAGGTATTTTACCTCTCCGCCCCAGACGTCGGAGGCGTTTTCGGTTTGCCCGCAGCAGAGCGCGAAAAATGCGGGCTGAATGATCCGCCCGTCGCAGGCGATGGCTTTGTCTTCGACCGCCTTGACGCACGAGGAGATTTTTTCAAAGTAAACATCAAATTTGTCGCCCCATTTTTCCTTTAATTCGCTTTTGGGAATAAACCCCTGATGAACGGTATAGTCGTCGGAAATATCCGCTTTGTCGTATGAGCCGTTTTTTAACATGTAGAGCGCATAAGTCCTGCAGGCAACGGCCTGAGCCATGATCGCCTGCGGCTCATAATTCGGGGAGATCTCGGCGCAAACGCTCAGCGTTACGTAATCCGAGAGGCTCATTTTTTCCGTCTTGCCCTTTTTTGTCAAATATACGCTGATGTTCTGCGGCGCCTTTTCGCCGCTTTGCAAAAAAACGGACTCTGTCTTTTCCTCGATGGGAGACGGTTTTTCATCTTTGAGGGACAACAGCGGAGTAAAAATCATCGCCAGAGCAAGAAAAACGCATAGAATGCCGATAAACTTCATATTATCTACCGTCCTTTGCTTGACTTTTCGGTGAAAAATATTATATAATATAAACTCAGTAAAAATGTATAAATGGCTTTTGAAAGAGGTGGTTAAGTGTGTCGTCCGAAGTTTTGAAGATCGATCACGATGCTCTTTTAACACTATGCAGTGAAATTGAAAAAAATTACCGCATTGACTTTGAGGACTATGACAGGTTCAACGTCAAAAGAGGTCTGCGCAACGCCGACGGAACGGGCGTTATGGCGGGCATCACGAAGATTTGCAGCGTTGAAGGTTACTATATAAGCGACGGCGAGCGCATCCCCAAGCCGGGAAAACTCTCCTACCGCGGATACGACATCAAGGACATCATCGAAAACTGCGAAAAAGAAAACAGGTTCGGCTACGAGGAAGTCTGCTGGCTTTTGCTTTTCGGCAGCCTTCCGACGAGGGCGCAGCTTGAAATGTTCAGCTCGTCCATCCGCAACGCCAGAGAGTTGCCGGAGGATTTCGTCGAGGACATGATAATGAAGGCTCCCTCGCCCAACATCATGAACAAGCTTTCCAGGAGTGTCCTTTCGCTCTATTCCTACGATCCCGACCCGGACAACATCGAGGTTGAAAACCTGATCCGCCAGTCGCTCAGGCTTATCTCTCAGCTCCCGACGATCATGTCGTACGCCTATCAGGTCAAGAGGAAAAAATATTACAACAAGAGCATGTACATCCATCCGCTCGATCTCACTCAGTCGACGGCGCAGTCGATCCTCCGGACGATCAGAAACGATCGGAAGTTCACCGACGAGGAGGCAAAGCTCCTCGACAAATGCCTGATGATCCACGCCGAGCACAGCGGCGGCAACAACTCCAGCTTTGCGACGAGAGTCCTCTCCTCCAGCGGAACGGATACTTACGCCGCGATCTCCGCGGGCATCGGCTCGCTCAAAGGCCCCAAGCACGGCGGCGCGAACATCAAAGTTCACGAGATGGTCGAGGAGATGGAAAAGAATATCGCCGACGTGACGAACGAAAATCAGGTCGCCGACTATATCGCAAAGATAATCAACCGTCAGGCGGGCGACGGAACGGGGCTCGTATATGGAATGGGCCACGCTGTTTACACCCTCTCCGACCCGAGGGCTGAGGTTTTGAAGCAGCAGCTTGAAAAATGCGACCTCGGCGAAGAGCTCTCGAAGCGGTTCGCCCTGCTCAAAAACATCGAAAAGATGACTCCCGTCGTCTTCAAGCAGCAGAAGAAGCACTCAAAAATCATGTGCGCCAACGTCGACCTGTATTCGGGACTTGTTTACGATTTCCTGAAGATCCCGTGCGACCTGTTCACTCCGCTCTTCGCGATCGCGAGGATGCCCGGCTGGTGCGCGCACAGAATTGAAGAGATAATTACTTCCAAAAAGATCATCCGTCCGGCTTACAAGAGCGTCTCGCTCTCCAACGTCTACGTCCCGATCGACGAGAGGAAAGAGCCGGTCTCGCCGAAAGAATATATACCTACCGAGGAGCGTGTTTAAATTGAGCATTAAAGGCAGTTGCGAAAAAATCAAAATTGAAACTGTTTTTCCGATTTTTCTGATTTTCACCGTATTGTCTGCGGCAATCAGGACTTATCAGTGCCTTAGTATCATCGAGCCCGATACGGGGTTTTACAGCAAAAGCAACTTTACGATAGCATTTCTATATATCGCGCTCGCCGTTGCGGGCGTTGGGATGTTCCTTGTGAGCTACGTTGCGAAAAAAGTGCCGATCTCGACTTTGCCGCAGGGCAAAAATATCCCCCTTGCGATCGCGAGTGTCGTGTTCGGCGTAACGTTCTTCGCGGACGCATTGATGCAGGCGGCAACGTGCATCTCTTTTTCGGATGTGATCGCTGAAAACATGTCCGTCGTCCCAGGCGGGATGGCGTCCTATCTGATCAAATCCGGGATAGCTCCAAAAGGGCTCGAAGCCCTGTTTGCCGTCCTTTCGGCAATATATTTCATCAACTTTGCCGTCAAATATTTCGGCGCTTCAGCTACCGTTGAAAACAGGAAGATCCTCGCTGTCATGCCTGTTTTCTGGGCAACGATGAGGATGATCCAGCGCTTTACGAGGACGATAAGCATCATTTTTGTCTCCGACCTTTTGCTCGAGCTGTTCATGATAGCGTTCATGATGATGTTTTTCCTTTCGTTCGCACAGCTTGCGTCGAACGTCAACTCGCGTCACGTCGTCAACAAAGTCTACGCCTATGGTCTCATCGGCGCAATGATCGCCGTGACTGTCTCGGTGGCGAGGATAGTTGTCCTCGCGGTCGACTCATCTTTGGCGGTCGTGAACGATCCGCTCGAAGTGTGCGACCTCGGGTTTGCAATCTTTGCGGCAGTGTTCTGCTTCGTGATGCTCAAAATGCCAAGGGAAGACAATATCACGCTCAGGCAGGTCGAAAAGCTTCGTAAAGAACACGACGAGGAAACACAGGAAAACTGAGCTGAAATCAAGAGGTTAAAATGTTTTTAAACAATTTGCTGATCGTCTCCAAACAGGTTGCGATCCTCTATATCCTTGTAGCTCTCGGCTTTGTCGTCGACCGGCTTGGGATATTCAAAGAAAAGACCGCCAGGCTCTCCAACGATCTTTTGTTCTACATCATAACGCCTGCCGTGATGATACGGGCGTTCATGGAAGTCGACGGGTCGAGGGAGAACATAAAGAATCTTCTCGTTGCGGCGGGGCTGGGGGCGTTGCTCCAGACGCTCGGCGCAGTTCTGGCGCAGGTGTTTTTCAGGGATAAAAATGACCCGGACAACTGCGTCTACAAGCTCGCCACAGCCTACGGCAACGTCGGCTATATGGCGCTTCCGCTCGCTCAGGCGATGTTCGGAGCGCAGGGAGTTTTCTTCTGCTCCGGCGTTGTGATGGTGTTCAACGTCTTCAACTTCACCCACGGGATCCAGATCGTGTCGGGCGGCGAAAAATTTGAGCTCAAAAAGCTGATCCTGAATCCCGGAACGATCGCCGTGCTGATCGGGCTTCCGTTTTTGATTTTCCGCATCCCCGTGCCGGAGATCGTCGCAAAGCCGATGGATTACGTTGCGTCTTTGCAGACTCCTTTGGCGATGATTTTCTTTGGAACCTATCTTGCGAACACCGATCTCAAAACGATGTTCAGCAACCTGAAAATATACAGGGCAACTTTCCTGAAGCTGATCGCGACTCCGCTGATAATGCTGGCTTTCATGAAGCTCGTCGGCGTCGGAAAAGAGATGGCGAGCGCAATTTTGATTTCATCGTCCGCTCCGAGCGCAAACATGACCGTCATGTTCAGCGCAAAATACGGCAAAGACGTCGGGCTTGCCTCAAAGCTTGTCGCGCTGTGCAGCTTCATTTCAATAATTACGATGCCCGTTATGATAGCGTTCGGCTCGATGTTTTTTAATTAAAAATATGAAAGAAAAAGTTGAAGAAATCATCTCGCGCTTTACGCCCGATTTCGGCTTGTGCGACTTTGAATCCGTCAGACCTCATCTGATCGAATGCGCGAACAAGCGAAAGATCCCCGAGAACGCAAAGACGGTCATCACGGTGATTTTTCCCTATTGTCTTGACGAGGAAATGTACGAAGACCTCAACGTTTCAAGGTATGCCGCCGTGCCGGACTACCATCTCGTTGCGGGGAAATATCTTGCCATGATCGCCGAGGAGCTGCAAAAAGAATTTGAGGGCGAAGCGTTTGTGTATTTCACGGACAATTCTCCCATCAGCGAAGTCTCGACCGCGTGCGCTTCAGGGCTTGGAGTGATCGGCAGGAACGGGCTTTTGATAAACGAAAAATACGGCTCGTGGGTCTTTATCGGCGAGATCGTCACGTCGCTCGACCTCGGCGCAAAATCGGGCGGGATAAAACGGTGTCCCGACTGCGGCAAATGCGTCAGGGAATGCCCCGTCGGCGCGCTGAGCGAGGAAAACTTCGGCAAGGACATCTGCCTGTCGAACGTCAGCCAGAAAAAGGGAGAGATCCCCGAAAAATATATGCTGCTTATGCAAAAATACGGCTGCGCCTGGGGCTGCGACATCTGCCAGCAGGTCTGCCCCCTGAACGAGGGCAAGAAGAAGACAGCCATCGCCGAATTCATCAGCGGCTTTGTATCCCACGTCGACGAGGACGTTGACATCGAGGGCAGAGCTTTCGCCTGGCGCGGCGAAAAAGTGATAAAAAGAAACCTTGATATAGTTAACAACAAGCGGTGAGAAAATGAATTTTTCCGGCCTTTTGATGGATGAAAATCTGAAAAATCAAATCGAAAACTGCTTTTCCTCCGGCAGGATACCGCACGCCTTCATCATCGAGGGTGCAAAAGAGGAAGAACGGCGCGCACTCGCCGATTTCCTGGCAAAGGCGTTCGTCTGCAAAAGCGACGAAAAACCGTGCCGCACCTGCACGGCTTGCAGGAAGATCGATTCAAAAAGCCACCTCGACTACAAGATCTTTGAGGGCAGGGGGAAGACAGGCGCGGTCGCCATCGACGACGTGAGGGAGCTTCGCTCGGACGTGTTCATTGCCCCAAACGAAGCCGACAGGAAGGTCTACCTTGTCTGCAACGCCCACAAAATGAACGATTACGCCCAGAACGCCCTGCTCAAGGTGCTGGAGGAACCGCCGGAATACGCCGTGATCATCCTCGAATGCGAGGAACGTTCCCAGCTGCTCGAAACGGTGCGCTCGCGCTGCGCTTCGTTCAGAGTCGGCGAGGTAAAAAATGCGGAAGTCTCCCAAAAAAAGCTCGAACAATCGAGGGAGATCTCCGAAAAAATCGCAAAATCTATCGTAAGTCCCACCGAAGCGGAGCTCATGGCGCTGCTCGGGAGCTTTGAAAAGGACAGGGAAATGCTCAGGCTTTGCATCAGCAGCCTTGTGGAGATCCTTCGGGACGCCGCAGTCTGCTCGCAGGGAGCCGGCGAGAACCATGACGAAGCGGCGAAAATCCTCTGCGAAAGCCTCGACGTTTCAAGAATCATAAAAATGATCTCAACGCTCAACGGGATCAACGAAGATATAGACAAGAACGCAAACAACAGTCTGCTCCTGAGCCGAATGTGCTACCTGCTCAGGAGGGACGCAGGAAGATAAATTTAAGAAAGGAACGCAGGCAGCTGCGCAAAGAAGAATATGACGGAAGTAGTCGGAGTAAAATTCAGAGAAGTCGGCAAGGTCTACTATTTTGACCCCGACAAGATGAAGATCGAAAAAAACACAAAGGTTATCGTCGAGACCGCGAGGGGAATCGAATGCGGCGACGTCGTCGTCTCAAATAAGATGGTCAAGGACGAGGATATCGTGCCTCCGCTGAAAAAGGTTATCCGCGTCGCGACGAATGACGATTTGAAGAAGATCGAAGAAAACAAAATAAAAGAGAAAAAAGCTTTCGACATATGCAAGAAGAAGATCGTTGAGCACAAGCTCGAAATGGACCTGGTGAACGTCGAATACACCTTCGATTCGAGCAAGATCACCTTCTACTTCACCTCCGACGGCAGGGTCGACTTCAGAGAGATCGTAAAAGACCTCGCGTCCGTTTTCAGGACGAGAACCGAGCTTCGCCAGATCGGCGTAAGGGACGAAGCGAAGATGATCGGCGGGCTCGGAATGTGCGGCAGGGAGATCTGCTGCAGTGCATATCTCGACGGTTTCAGACCGGTTTCCATCAAGATGGCGAAGGAGCAGGGACTTTCCCTCAACCCGGCGAAGATCAGCGGAACCTGCGGCAGGCTCATGTGCTGCCTGAAAAACGAGCAGGACGTCTATGAGCATCTTCTGAAAGTCACGCCGAAGGTCGGCGCCGTTGTGAAAACTTCCGACGGCAAGGGCACGGTCACGGAAGTAAATATGCTCAAAGGCACGCTCAAGGTCAGGCTCGACAAAAACCCCGACGCCGCGCCGAAGGCTTTCACCCGCAGGGAAGTCAAACTTATCCGCGACGGCCAGATCAAACTCAGCCGCGAGGAGATCGACGCCATGAAGGACATCGAAAACTGACAAAAACTTTTGACAAAAAACTATTGATTTTTTCAGAATATGTGCTACAATAGTTTCACAACTGAAAGGCGACGTGTCTTTCGGAAATACTAAAGGGAGGTTAAGATTATGGCTTATCAAATTTCAGACGACTGCATCTCCTGCGGAGCATGCCAGGCAGAATGCCCTACAGGCGCTATTGCTGAAGGCGACGACAAGTACGTCATCGACGCTGATACTTGCATCGATTGCGGATCTTGCGAATCTGTTTGCCCTGTCGAAGCCCCGAAACAGGCATAACCGCCCTGAGAAAGCAGAATCGTTCTACGCTTTTTAACAAGACGGGTGGGGCTGTTGCATTCAGATGAAAACGACGTTTTCTTCTATTGAAGGCTGTACAATGGTACGCCGAGAGAGAAAAAACGTCGAATTAAAGCGTTTGAAAGAGCAATTTTCTTTTCAAATCAGAATAAAAAGGGTGATCGAAGTCGAAAATCTCGTACGATCACCCTTTTTGCTTTTCATTTACTTTACCGGCTCGTACAAACGTACCGTTTGATCAATGCCGTGTGAACAGGTTGATAACTTGCGGCATTGAGGGCGAGCCGATAATATGATATATTATTTTACTTCCTGCTCGCGCACTCAATTAAAAAATCTGATAAACACCAACACGGCTTGGGTCAAGCGTCACGCTTGCTCGCGCTGTTGGGCTTTTTGACATATACGAAAATACGGATGAAAAAATATGCGTTTGTTCCCGCGGGAGCGAATATTTTTACCGCAGGAGCGAACATTTTTTCCTTTTACCCCTTGACTTTACGGGGAAAAAAGTATAGAATATTACAGATGGTGTCCTGCTTTTTACGAACACACATCATCTTGTATATTCCAACTGAGATTCTTTTGATGAACACTATTTGGTAAAAACCATGATTTCAGAACTATTCAGCAAAGGAGGTGCATTCTATTTTGGTAAGTACTTGGGTAACTGTTATTATCGCCGTTGTTGCCGCGATCGTCGCAGGCGTTGCGGGGTTTGTGGCCGGCGGTTTACATAGAAAGAGGGTTGCGGAGTCAACCATCGGTTCCGCCCAGAAAGAGGCGACGAGAATCGTCAACGAAGCCGTTTCAAAGGCGGAATCCATAAAGAAGGAAAAGATCCTTGAAGCCAAGGATGAGATCCACAAACAGCGTTCCGAGACCGAAAAAGATCTTCGCGAAAGACGCTCGGAGATCCAGAGGCAGGAACGTCGTCTCAACCAGAAAGAGGAAACTCTTGACAAAAAGACCGACAATCTTGAGAAAAAAGACGAACAGCTCAACAAAAAACTCAAAGAAGTCGATGCAAAGCTGACCGAAGTAGAAAGCATCAAAAGAAGCCAGTTTGAAATGTTGGAGAGAATTTCTAACTACACGAAAGAACAGGCGAGAGATTATTTGCTCAAATTGCTCGAAGGCGATCTCGACCGCGAGAAAGCCCTCAAGATCATCGAGTTTGAGCAGAAGCTCAAAGACGAACAGGATGCTATGGCGCGCGAGGTCGTTTCGACAGCGATCCAGCGTTGCGCCGCAGATCAGACTTCCGAGGCGACTGTCAGCGTAGTTGCTCTCCCGAGCGACGAAATGAAGGGCAGGATCATCGGACGCGAAGGCAGAAACATCAGAACGCTTGAGACCATCACGGGCGTCGACCTCATCATCGACGACACTCCCGAAACGATCACCGTCTCATGCTTTGAACCCGTCAGGAGGGAAGTCGCAAGGCTCACTCTTGAAAAACTCATCAGCGACGGCCGTATCCACCCGGCGCGCATCGAGGAGATGTACGAAAAATCCAAGCGAGAGGTTGAAGCCACCATCAAGCAGACGGGCGAAAGAGCCGTCATCGACGCAGGTGTTAACGGAATCCATCCCGAGCTTGTCAAGCTCCTGGGAAGGCTGCGCTACAGAACGAGCTTCGGCCAGAACGTGCTGAACCATTCTCTTGAGGTCTCCTACCTTGCGGGACTCATGGCCGCCGAGATCGGCGCCGACGTCAAGCTTGCCAAGAGGGCGGGACTTCTCCACGACATAGGCAAAGCCCTTGACCACGAGATGGAGGGAACTCACATCCAGCTGGGCGTTGAATACGCCAAGAAGTACAAGGAGAGCGAAGCGGTCGTTCACGCCATCGCCGCTCACCACGGAGATATCGAGGCAAAGACTGTCGTTGCATGCCTTGTCCAGGCCGCCGACGCTGTTTCCGCTTCCAGACCCGGCGCAAGACGCGAAAACGTCCAGAACTATATCAAGCGTCTTGAACAGCTTGAGGAGATCGCAACGTCCTTCGACGGAGTTGAAAAATCCTTCGCGATCCAGGCGGGACGCGAAGTGCGCATCATGGTCAACCCCGAAAAGGTTTCCGACGACAAGATGGTGCTTATCGCCCGCGACGTAGTCAAGAAGATAGAAGAGGAGCTCGATTATCCCGGACAGATCAAGGTTAACATCATAAGAGAAAACCGTGCTGTCGATTACGCTAAATAATAATAGAAGTTTTTGAATTTACGATGTAATGGACTGCTTTTTGCGGTCCATTATGTCTTTTTTGGGACAGGGTGGGATTTATGAACATTCTCGTTTTGGGCGACGTTGTAAGCGATCACGGCTGTGATTTTCTGATGAAACGTCTGCCGCCGCTGAAAAAATTGAAAAGCGTCGACCTGTGCATCGCCAACGGCGAAAATTCCGCCGTCGGCAACGGGATCCTTCCCGGCAGTGCGCAGAGCCTTTTTGATTGCGGCGTCGACGTGATAACGACGGGCAATCACGTTTTCAGGAGAAGGGAGATCTATTCTCTCCTCGACGAATGCGACAGGCTCGTCCGCCCGGCGAACTACGCCCCCTCGAACCCGGGGAAAGGCGTCTGCACAGTCGACATGGGAAGGTGCCGCGTCTGCGTGATAAACCTTGCGGGCAACTACGGGCTCGACGTTGCGGACAACGCTTTTCGTTGCGTGGAGAGGATTTTGAAGGACGTTCGCGAAAAGATAATCATCGTCGATTTTCACGCCGAAGCGACGTCCGAAAAAAGGGCGATGGGGTTTTTCCTCGACGGCAGGGTTTCGGCTGTTTTCGGAACTCACACCCACGTCCAGACGGCCGACGAGCAGGTGCTCCCGAACGGCACGGGCTATATAACCGACGTCGGAATGTGCGGAGTGATCGACTCTGTCCTCGGGGTGAAAAAGGAGATCATTGTCAAAAAAATGCTCGACAATATGCCCGCCAGGTTCGACGCGGCTGACGGCGAATGCATGATAAACGGGTGTATCTTTGAAATTGATGAAAAAACGGGCAAATGCCTGTCGGTCGAAAGACTGATCGTGAAATAATTAACGGCGGTGAAGTTGAATTTGAAAAAAACAGTTTCCATTTTACTTGTTCTCACGGTTTTGCTCACGGGGCTGTCCGCTTGCAAAAACAGCGCGGATGATCCCGAATCGAGCAATATCGACGACTCCGTTTCAATAAAGCTCCCTGTTTCGCTCGTCGATTCGCTCGATCCGTACGTCTGCGAAACTGATTTCAACGCGCAGGTCACGCTGCTTTTGTATGACGGGCTTGTCAAAGTCGTGGACGACCTGACTTATGAAAACGCTCTTGCGGCGGGGATCAACGTCGGCAAAGACGAGATCACCGTCACCGTCAGGGACGATGCATATTTCAGCGACGGCTCGAAAGTCAGCGCAAGGGACGTCGTGGAGTCGTTCGACGAAGCGAAAGAGTCCGATCGCTATAGCGCGATGCTTGAAAACTTTGAATCCGCTACTGCCTCGGGCGATCGTGTCGTTGTCTTCAAGACAGTCAGGGAGGACGTTTATTGCGTGAACTGCCTTGATTTCCCAATCGTGAAATACGGCAAAGCTCTGAAAGACGGCGATGAATCCGAAAGCGAAAATATCGAAGCAGTAATGGACGAAAGCGGCAACCCAATCGGCAGCGGCAGATATAAATTCGACAGCACTGCCGCCGACACTCTGACGCTCAACGAATATTGGTACGGCGAAGATTTGCCGAAAATCAGGAGGATTAAGCTCATCAACCTCATCGACTCCGGCGCGGCGGTCGAGAGCATGGAAACGGGCAACATCTCGTTCCTGTTTCAGGATCTTTCGTCGGGGGTTTACAACCGCGTCAACGCGCAGACTTCCGAGATACTGATGACAAACCTTGTATTCCTGGGCGTGAATGCGTTCAGCAAGTGTCTCGCAAAACCGGAAGTCAGGCAGGCGATCTCGCTTGTTGTCAACAAGCAGAATATCGTTGAAAAATCTTTCCTCGGATATGCGCAGGTCGCAAAAACGCCCTTTTACCCCAATTGGAAAAATCTCTCGGAGCTGTATTTTGATTCGACGGACGAGAAAGAAGATTTGCTTGAAGCGAACCATCTGCTCGACACCGCGGGTTACAGCGAAACGGACAGCCTTGGGATGAGGTCTTCCGAGGACGCCTCGCTGACGCTACTGGTCAACTCCGACAACCCATACAAATCGGCGGCGGCGGACGAGATCGCGAACGATCTCAAGAGCATCGGGCTTAGCGTTAAAGTCAACAAAGTCGATTTTGAAACTTACAAGAGCGACCTCGCGAACGTGAACTACGACCTGTATATCGGCGAGGTGAGATTGCCCGACGACATGAGCCTTGAAGTTTTCTTCGGCGAGGACGGCGGCGCAACCTATGGGATCAACCGTGACGCGGATATAGTCGAGGAATACTACAACTTCCGGGCGGGAAAGATCTCTTTGCAGAGGTTTGCGGACCTTTTCAACGTCTATCTGCCGTTTGTTCCGCTATGCTACAGGAAGGGTATAGCCGCTTATACCAACGAGATCTCATACAACGACGAGGGAACTCACTGCGACGTTTATGCCGGAATTTACACCTGGAAATACTGATTTAGGGGGATAATATGCGCCTTGATTCAGACGTTCGATATCTCAAAGGCGTTGGGGAAAAGCGTGCGGCGCTCTATCGCAAGGTAGGTGTCGAAACAGTAGGCGATCTGATCGATTATTTCCCCAGAGCCTACGAGGATTGGAGCAAAACGAAGGAGATCGCTGAAACTTATGTGGGCGAGAACGCCTGCGTAAAGGCGATGGTGTGCTTCAAACCCGAAAAAGCCGTCGTCCGAAAAGGGATGACGGTATACAGAACTGCGGTCACTGACGGCATAGACGTGATGAAGATCACGATCTTCAACAACCGTTACAGCGCCGAGAAGCTCGAAGAAGGCAAGGAATACCTGTTCTTCGGGAAAGTCGACGGGAACTATACCACCCGCGAGATGACCAATCCCGCCGTTGCCGAGGTCGAGGGCGGCGAAAGGATAAGACCGATCTATTCCCAGACGAAGGATCTCTCGACCAAAACGATCGAAAAAAACGTTCGTCAGGCTCTCGACAGCGTGAAGGATGAGCTTGCGGAATCTCTGCCGGACGATATTCGGAAAAAATACAAGCTCAGCTCCCTCGCGTTTTCGCTCGAAAACATCCATTTCCCGAAGTCGGACTATAACCTCTACTGCGCAAGGCGCAGGCTGATTTTTGAAGAACTGCTGACGTTACAGCTCGGCATGATGCTCATGCGCGGGAAAAACGTGAAAAAATCCGGCTGCGTTCTCCGGGAAGATTGCACCGAAGAATTCCTTTCGCTTCTGCCATTTGAAGCGACGAACGCTCAAAAAAGGGCGATCGCCGAAGCAATGGAGGACATGAGGGCGGGAAGCCCGATGAACCGCCTGCTCCAGGGCGATGTCGGATCGGGCAAGACCGTCGTCGCGGCGGCGCTGATCTACAACTGTGCGAAGAACAATATCCAGAGCGCGCTCATGGCGCCGACCGAGATACTCGCTTTCCAGCACTACAATACGCTGAAGAATCTGATGAAGGATTCGGGCGTGGAGGTTGTTTTGCTGACAGGCTCAAACACAGCGGCGCAAAAGCGTGAGATAAAAAACAGATTAAAAAGCGGCGAAGCGACGCTTGCCGTCGGAACTCATGCGCTCATTCAAAAGGACGTGGAGTTCAAAAACCTCGGGCTCGTCATCACGGACGAACAGCACCGTTTCGGAGTGGCGCAGAGGGGAAGCCTTTCCCAAAAGGGCAGCGATCCCCACATCCTCGTCATGTCTGCGACCCCGATTCCCAGGACGCTCGCGCTGATAATCTACGGCGAGCTTGACGTCAGCGTGCTCGACGAGCTGCCGGCGGGCAGGCAGCAGACCGAAACCTTCAGCGTCGGCTCCGAGCTTCGCTTGCGGGCGATGAATTACGTCAAAAAGCACGTCGACGAAGGGTACCGGGGATACGTCGTCTGTCCGCTCGTTGACGACGAGGACAACGAAAGCAGCATGAAAGCGGCGAAACAGTATGCCGATGAGCTGCAAAACGGCGTGTTCAAAAACTACAGCGTCGGTCTGCTCCACGGGAAGATGAAACCGTCAGAGAAGGAAAATGTGATGAAAAGGTTTGCCGACGGCGAGATCAGTATCCTCGTTTCGACGACCGTCATCGAAGTCGGGGTGGATGTGCCCGAAGCCGTGATAATAGTGATCGAAAATGCCGAGAGGTTCGGGCTTTCACAGCTTCACCAGATCCGGGGCAGAGTCGGCAGGGGAAAGGTCAAGTCGACCTGCATCCTGATCTCCGACGCAAAGAACGACGAGACAAAAACAAGGCTCAGGACGATGTGCCGCACAACGGACGGCTTTGAGATCGCGGACGAAGACCTGAAACTTCGAGGACCGGGAGACTTTTTCGGCTCACGTCAGCACGGTTTGCCGGAGCTGAAGATTGCAGGGCTGATGAGCGACACGAATATCATGCGCGAAGCACAAAAAACCGCAAAAGAGATCCTCGCCGAAGACCCCACGCTGGAGATGAAAAAGAACGAGCGGCTTCGCAAACTTGCGCTGAAGCTTTTCTCCAAAGCCGGTGCACAAGAGCTTGGGCTGAAATCGACAATAAAGGGATAAGCGGGAAAGCTCCGGCGGCGTGGTTTTGTAGGTGCGGATAACGCACAATTGTATTGCGTAACAGCAACTGATTTCCAGTGCCATGTCGGTGCACTGTACCTCGGCTCCCTTGTGTAAAGGGTGCGGGTGTCCGGTGGACACCTCTGCCGCAGGCAGAAGCACCGACCGAGCCGGCAGGCGAGACAAATCTTGGCTCCCTTGTGTAAAGGGAGCTGGATGCGAACGCAGTGAGCAGACTGAGGGATTGTCAAAATAATTAAAGTTTTGCTTAAACATTGAAACGTACAACCCCTCCGCCTCGTCCCTCGGCACCTCCCCTTACACAGGGGAGGCAAGAAAACACAGACGTAAAATACATCTGACTTTGGCGGGCGGATGATATCCGCCCCTACACGGTCTGTGCGTCGAAAAACGTTGCGAGAGCAAAAGAAAACAACATAACATAACATAACGTAACGCCTCCGTTGAGGGAATAAATGCAAAAAAAGACTTCCGTCGGGAAAACGGAAGCTTTTTCTTTTTCGGAATTATTGCAAAGCCGTTGAGAATGATCCCGATTTGTTCGGATCTCATTTTGCGTTCTCGGCATATTCAAGGAGGATGCTTTTCTCGTTTTTCAGCTCGCAGGAGATCACCTTGTCGAGCAGGTTTTCGAGCATATCGCCGATCTGTTTGCCCTCAAAGCCGAGAGATCTCAGGTCGTTGCCGTCAACGGCGAGCTGTCTGAGCGTGACGCAAAGGTCACTCTTTTCGCATTCGTCAAGCTTTTCGATGAATCTGTCGCAAAGCGAAAGTCTGTCGAGATATTTCACGTTCTGCGCCCTGATGTCGGCGCGCGATACCTCGTCGAGCAGCCGCAGGAATTCGTAGCCGTAGCGGCCGATGTATCGGGGCAGCTTGTCCGTGTTCATGTAGAGCCTGTCGTCGTGGTGCAAAACGAGTTTCGTCACGGTCTCGACGGTTTTGTTGTCGAATTTCAGCCGCCTGAGGACGTCTTGCGCAATGAGGCTTCCGACGGGGGCGTGGGTTTTGAAATGGTCGACTCCGTTTTCGTCGGTCGTTCTGACGAGCGGTTTTCCGATGTCGTGCAGAAGCATCGTCAGGCGAACGATCCTGTCGTTCTTCGCGCCGACGACGCTGCGGCGGACATGCTCCCAGACGTCGTAGCTGTGGTAGGGGCAGTTTTGGGCGACGTCCTTCGTCTTTTCCAGCTCGGGGATTACGGCAAAAAAAACATCTTCGTATTTTTCCAGAACGTCCCCGACGTTTTTGCCAATGATAGTTTTTTCGAGCTCAACTCTGATCCTCTCGGTGGCAATGTTTTTGAGCAGGTGCTTTTTTTCGTGGATCATGGCGGAAGTTTTTTCTTCGATCCCAAACCCCAGGACGGATGAAAAGCGGATCGCTCGAAGGATCCTGAGAGCGTCCTCGTCAAACCTTTTCCCTGCGTCGCCGACACAGCGTATGACTTTGTTTTCGATGTCCCGAAATCCGCCAAACGGGTCAATTATCCCGCCTGTCGGCGAATAGGCGATCGCGTTGACGGTGAAATCCCGCCTTGCGAGGTCGTCCTCGATATTTTTGACGAAGGTGACGCTGTCGGGGTGTCTGTTGTCGGAATATTCGCCCTCAGTGCGAAAAGAAGTGATCTCGTAATTGTTATGGTTGATTATCACCCCGACTGTGCCGTGCTTCAGCCCGTTGAGCACCTGATCGCGGGAAGAAAATATCTCCGAGGTCTCCTGCGGCAGTGCGGAGGTCGCGACGTCCCAGTCGTTTGGCTCTTTTTTCATCAAGCTGTCGCGCACGCATCCGCCGACTGCGTATGCGCTGTGTCCGCCCCGTGCCAGGGCTTCGATGATCTCTTCGACCTCGCGGGGGATCCCGATCAATTTGTTTTCACTTCCTTTGAGCAAATTTCCTTGTTTACAATTCTACCACAATATTCTATAATATACAACAACGGAGGCGAAATAAAAATGAACATTCAGATTTTCGGCACAAACAAATGCTTCGAGACGAAGAAGGCGCAGAGGTTTTTCAAAGAACGCGGGATAAAATTCCAGTTCGTCGACATCTCAAAATACCCCATGAGCCCGGGCGAATTCGGCAACGTCCTCAAAGCCCTGAAAACCCCCGTGCGCGAGCTCGTAAACACGAAAAGCAAGGACTACGAGCGCTCTTTCATCGCTTACCTCGCCGACGACGAGGCGGTCGAGGACAAGCTTTTTGAGAACCAGACGCTCTTGATCACCCCTGTTGTCAGGAACGGAAAACAGGCGACAATCGGTTTTTGCCCCGAAATTTGGAAAAATTGGGACTGAAAACCTGTTTTTTTCACGAAAACCGTTAAAAAAATGCCCGAATAGTTACATAAAAGTTACAAAAAGGTTGCATTTTTTAATCAAATGTGTTATAATCTTTGCGTTATTGTTTTAGGACAGGGTTAATTTCTGCTTTTTAAAACGGAGGTAACGGTATGAAAAAAATTATCGCAAAGATTTTGTGTATCGTTTTGACGGTAGCGACGGTCGTTTCCGTTTTTTCGGCGGCGGCTTTTGCGTTGCCGGATTTTGAGGACGAATACGGCGCGTTCCTCGAAAAGCTCGGCTATCAGGAGTCGAGGAACGACTACACCGTCGTGAACAGCTACGGCTATCTCGGACGATGGCAGATCGGTCATATGGCGCTCAAGGACATCGGTTTCATGATCGACAGCACCCACTATTCGACCCTTGCGGCGAGCTACGGGGTCTACAGCGACAGCGATTTCCTCAACAACCCCGCCGCGCAGGATTATTGCGTCCAGGCGTTGCATAAGAAGATCTGGGGATATATCCTCCATTACGGCGACGAGAAATATATCGGCAAAACCATGTGGGACACAAAGATCACCATCTCCGGCATGATCGCGGCAGGTCACCACGTCGGCGTGGGCGGGCTGCATGAGATGCTCGAGAGCGGCAAAGCCGTGAGCGACGCAAACGGCTATTCGGCGGTCAATTCGCTGAAAAATCTCGGCGGCTTTTACGTTTCCAAGTCGCTCGGGATCACGATCACCGTCCCCGCCACGGGGGTGAGCCTCGACCGGACTTCGCTTTCGCTCGGCGTCGGTGAAACGGCTCCGCTGAAGGCTGTGTTCTCGCCCGTTGACGCGAGCCAGAGGGCTGTGAGCTGGTCGTCGGACAAAACCTCCGTCGCAACTGTCTCGTCCGACGGTTATGTGACGGCGAAGGGCGTCGGCAAAGCAGTGATAACAGTCAAAACGAGCTCCGGCTCATACACCGCGAAATGCAACGTCACCGTCACTGCGGAGAAGAAATCCGTCATAAAATCGATCGTTATCGCCAAAATGCCCTCGAAGACGTCCTACAACGTCGGCGACAAGTTTGACAAAACGGGCATTAAAGTCAACGCCGAATACGACAACGGCGCTGTGGCGGACGTCACCTCAAAATGCACCTTGTCCGGCTTCAGCTCAACCTCCGCCGGGCAAAAAAAGGTGACCGTTTCCTACACCGAATCGGGCAAAACCGTGACCGCGGCTTTCACGGTAACGGTCAAAGAAAATAGTCTTGAAGGAACAGATTCTCAGTCGAGCCTCGCGAGATTCATCAAGCTGCTGACCATCATCAAGAACAAGCTTCTGGTGTGGCTCAAACGCTTCTGAGGCATCCCACGGTGCCCTTGACGGCGCGAGGTCTGTTCCTGCAAAGGATAAGACAACTGCGGGAGACTGTGCCTTTTCGGGGACAGTTTCCCGTTATCACTGAACGGCGATTTTTAAAGCCGTTTTTCATTGGAGTTTTGGCATG
>JAFTCG010000072.1 GCA_017454815.1 Clostridia bacterium | reverse complement strand
TGCCGGAACAACTTCCTGTGCAACGAGAACTGTATTACAAACGCTGCAGTGAGAGCCTTCTGTAAGACCGGTTTCTGTACAATTCGGAGCAACTGCTTCATCAACTACTACTGTATGACCAAGTGCCGGAACGACTTCCTGCGCAACAAGGACTGTGTTACAAACAGAACAGTGAGAGCCTTCTGTAAGACCGGTTTCTGTACAATTCGGAGCAACTGCTTCGTCGATGACTACTGTATGTCCAAGTGCGGGGATTTCTTCCTGTTCAACGATGACTTCGCCGCAAACAGAGCAGTAAGAGCCTGCCGTAAGTCCGGGAAGTGTGCAGGTAGGTGCAACAGCTTCGTCTTCAACGATCGTATGTCCAAGCGCCGGAACGACTTCCTGCGCAACGAGGACTGTGTTACAAACAGAACAGTGTGAGCCTGCTGTTAACCCGGTTTCAGTACATGACGGTGCAACAGCTTCATCGGTAACTACAGTATGTCCTGTTGCCGGAACAACTTCCTGAGCAACAAGGATAGCTTTACAAACGGAGCAGTGTGAGCCTGCCGTAAGTCCGGGAAGTGTGCAGGTAGGTGCAACAGCTTCGTCTTCAACGATCGTATGTCCAAGCGCCGGAACGACTTCCTGTGCAACGAGGACTGTGTTACAAACAGAACAGTGAGAGCCTTCTGTAAGACCGGTTTCTGTACAATTCGGAGCAACTGCTTCGTCGATGACTACAGTATGTCCTGTTGCCGGAACAACTTCCTGCGCAACAAGGATAGTTTTACAAACGGAGCAGTGTGAGCCTGCTGTTAAACCGGTTTCAGTACATGACGGTGCAACAGCTTCATCGGTAACTACTGTATGACCGAGTGCTTCAACAGTCTGATTTTTCGTTGCGTGGCAGACGGAGCAAGTATAGGTTATCACGCCGCTTTCGGTGCAGGACGGATTAGTTGTGATTTCGCCGTCGTCCCATGTGTGGGCAAGAACAGCGATCTTTTCGCTTTCGACAAGCTCGCTGCAGACTGTACAATATTTAACCTGAAGTCCCTCCACAGCACAGGTTGCGGGGGTGATAACTGTCCATGCGCCGGCAGTGTGGCCGTTTGCGGGAACTTCGTCCCCAATGTAATTATCACTGCAACGAGAGCAAGTATAAGTCGTATAACCGCCATTTGTACAAGTTGGATAAGTTACAACGCCGACATATTTATGTCCAAGAGCAGGAATAATTTCGCCAATTTCAAGGATCTGTCCGCAAAGGCTGCAGACAGTGTCGCCTGTGTTGCCGCTCCTGGTGCATGTTGCTTCAATCATATTGACTTTTACGCCAACATGTTCAAGCTTTGGGATAGATTCGCCCTGCTCGAGCAGTTGTCCGCAGACTGAGCAGTATTTGTCGCCGGTGTAACCGTTCTGGGTGCAGGAGGCTGTAGCGGAATTCCTGATCACGGGCTGGTGGTCTGTAATGGGGATAACAGTTCCTTCTTCAAGGAGCTCGCCGCAAACAGCACAGTAGACGTTACCCGTATAGCCGGTCCGAGTGCAGTTTGCGTCAACGGAATCTCTGACATCTCTGCCGGTTCCAACATGGTTGCAGCCCTCTTCATATTCAATCATGTCGATATCAAAGCCGTAGTTCGTCATGTCGTAGGAGTCGGAAACAAGTCTGATCTTCGCCATGCTGCCGGGGATAGTAACATTGGCGCCGGAAAGATCTTCGCCTGTGTAGCAACCAATCTCCTCGTCGGCTCTGTCGTAGATGTAGATAAAAGCGTGATCTGCTTCAAGCTCGGTGTCAGAGGAGAAGTTCAGGACGATGCTCGTTGCGCCCTGCTTTTCAACGATCCATGTGAAGTCGAAATCGCTGTCGTAGGGATGATTTGAGGAATAGAAAGCAGATTCATTAACAGAGCAGTTTTCGCAAGTTCCGTTGACAAAGCTATGGGATGAAAAATGCAGCGAGGCATTGTTAAGCTGGCTGTTATCCGTTCCGACGCTGAGATCGTCCCATGCGTCGCACGACATTCCGGCATATACGTCGTTGAGCGAAGTGCAGCCGTCAAACGCGCCGTCGCCCACTGTCGAGAGAGATCCTGGGAGGATAAGAGTTCTCAGCTTTGTGTTGCCGCCGAAAGCACAGCTCGAAATCGTTTCAAGCGAATCAGAAGCGGTGTATGAAAAGCCGGTTTTAGCCATAGGATACTGAACGAGAACAGTTTTGTCAGTGTTGTAAAGCACTCCGGCGGAATCTGCAGAAAAGCTTGTGTTGGCGCTGTTAACGGTAAAAGATTCAATGCTTTCGCAGTTGTTAAAAGCGCATTCTCCGATGTTTTTTACATTTGAAGGAATTGATACAGTTTTAATATTTGCACAAGAATCAAAAGCGTGACTGCCAATGGTCTCAACATTCTTTCCAATCGTGAGAGGAGTTGCGATAAGACAATCGTAGAACGCATAGTCGCCGATGGTTTTGACGTTTTCGGTGATGGCGATCTTTGAAATAGATTCGCAGTTCATGAAAGCTCCTGTACCGATCGAAGTCAGCTTCTTGTTGAAAGTTACCCTCTTGATCGATTCGCACGAAGCAAAGGCATAATCGCCCAAAGTTGTGAGGTTGAAGGGCAAGGTCAAATAATTGATGTTCGAGCACTCATAGAACGCTTTTTCGCCGATCGAAGTGAGGTTTGTGTTGAAAGACAGTGTTTTGAGGGCGGTGCATCCTTCAAAGGTATTCTTCGCAACTGCTTTAAGGTTTGACGGGAAAGTGAAAGAAGTCAGCTTTATACACGAGTTAAACGCATATTCGCCGATTGTTGTAACGCTGTCTTCCATAGAAACAGAAGTCATCGACATGCATTCCGTGAAAGCATAGCTCGAAATGGTCGTAACTTTTGAAGGAATATCAATAGTTTTAAGGCTCGAACAGCTTTTGAAAGCGCCTGTGCCGATCGTGATCAATCCTGCTCCAAGCGAAACGCTCGAAAGATTGATGCATGACCAAAAGCCGTAGTTGCCGATCTTCGTAACAGTGTCGGCGATGGTAACGCTTGTCAGCGCGCTGCAGTTTTCAAAAGCATAGTTGCCGACGGTCGTTACGCCGGATTCGATCGTAACGCTTTTGATGGCTCTGACGCTGTAGAACGGGCTACCGTCGCTGTAATAGTTCGTCATGGCGCCGGTACCACTGATAACGAGCTCGCCCGTCGAAGTGTTAAGATTCCAAGTGACTTTGGAGCCACAGGAGCCGGTGTTAGCCAATTTGTTGTCGGAAATGCTGACGTCGGACAGTATTTCCTCGACCTCCTGCGCAATGGCGGACATAGGCAGCAATGACAGAAGAATCATAACTGAAAGTATAATCGCAATAGGTTTACGAAGTTTGAAAAACATACTTCATTCCTCCAATAATATATTAATCTATATTATACCTTTTTAAGCTTTTATTGTCAACAAAAAAACGGCCAAAATTTGACCGTTTTTAAAGACAATTTTCTGTTTGATAAATTCGGATCAGAACATACCTGAATTCCATCCCCAATTTGAAACTTCTTCAAATTTGACGTATATTCGCTCCTTCGGAATCGAAAGCGTGTCGAAGAGAATATCGCAGATAGCTTCCGTCATCATCTCGCAATATTTTGCGCCGGCGGAGCCAAGGAGTTTTACCTCGACGAAAGCAGAATCGGCGGAACAGTCGCCCCTGAAATAGAGCTTACATTCGTCCTCAAAGTCTACCATGAGCCACTGCTCGGTCTTGCCGGGGAAAATCTCGATCGCTTTGCCGAGCTTCGTTTTGATGTCCTCGAGCGCAGAGGGACTGATTTTCTTTGTCGTTCTCGTGATAATATAGGGCATAAATTATCTCCTTATTACTTTGTTGCTTCAAATTTGTATTCGTGCTCGGTGCAGTATTTTTCGATTATTGAACCGGCGTCGGCATGGATCGTAACGTCGACGTTCTTTTCGCTGAAAAGATTTCCGCTGATAGCCGTTGAGGGGTTCTCAAAAGTGATCTGAGTCAGACCGTCACAGCGCTGGAATACAAGATTGCCGACCGTTTTGACCTCGGCGGGAATGGTGATGCTGTTAAGACCGATGCAGTCCGAAAAAGCTTCATCTTCAATCTTTTGCAGTGATAACGGAAGATCAATTTTGTCAAGACCCTGGCACCAGATGAAGGCTTTTTCACCGATCGTCCGGAGCGAATCGGGCAAAACGATCTCTTTGAGCTCGCCGCAGTCGGAGAAACACATTTCTTCGATCGTTTCAAGCTCTTTGTTGCATATGACTTTCTTGAGATCATAGTTTTCAAAGAAGCAAGAAAGGTGCTTTGTGCCTTCGGGAACGGTCACGGTATCCTCCCCGCCGATATATGCGATCAAAACTCCGTCGCCGGCAAAAACGAATTCGTTTTCAAAGCTGTAGACCCATTTTGTGTAAGCAAAAGCTCCGCCGCCGATCTTCTCGATCTTCTTGGGTATCGTGACAGATTCAAGCTCGTCGCAGGCAAAGAAAGCCATAGCCCCGATAGATTCGACCGAATCGGGAATATTGACGGATTTCAGCTTTTTGTTGTCCTCGAACGCATTGCAGCATATCTCGGCAACGCCGTTGCTTATGACAACTTCTTCAAGGTTTCTGCACGACGAAAATGCATACTCGCCGATCCTGATGACGGACGACGGGATCGTTACCTTCTTGAGAGTGCTGAGGTTTTTGAACGCAAAGTCGCCTATTGACATAACGGGTAGAGATTCGTACTCGTTGATCACGGTAACCTCTTCGTCCTTGCCGGAGTATTCGACGATCTCGGCGTAGTCCTTGTAAAGGTCGATGACGTAATTATCAGTTACCTTGGTGTCAACGAACTCCGAGTCGGGCAGTTTTGACGCGCCGGATTGCTTTGAACACGCAAAAAAGCATCCGCTCAAAGCCACGCATAAAACCAGTGAAATAATTCTTTTCATAGATCATCATTCCTTTATCTGAATATTCCTTCAAAAAACCTCCCGCGCTTTCTCGGCGGAGGATTTTTGTAATCAGGCGGACAGTATTTTACAAGGATAGTATCTTCCCCGATAACGCAGATGTCGTCCCAGGGGATGATAATATCGGGTGTTTTCCCGAACAGGCCGAGGAACTTTCCCCTGCCGTAGATTATGACGGCGGCTACCCTTCCGCTACAGGTGTCGACCTCGACGTCGCAGACGTTCCCGAGGCGGCAGCCGGTCGAGTTGTTGATAACTTCCTTGTATCTCATGTCAGTCAGGCAGCAGTGCATCGAAAATCACCTCAAAAATCTATATGAAGCAGACGATGCAATGTTTCCTGTCATTTGAACAAACGGCGGAATTTTTTCCGAAATCTGTTCTGATATATTATAATACATTTACTCAGCGCATTATCGTACAAAAAGAAAAATAAACACGAAAACAGCGCAAGAGCTACATAAGAATACCATTTGCCGAGGTGGGACGCTAAAAACTCAATGTCATCCGTTTCGATCCCGAAGAAGTTTAGCATCAGAAAATACGAGATCAGTACGACGGCAATGATATGAAGATACTTGATAATATATTCTGAGGCCCCGAGATTCTTCTTTTCAATCGCGGCTTTCATAATCGGGTAATAGCCGAAATACACCGCGAAAGCGAGAGCCGCTGATTTGTCCGGAACAATCAGAAACGAGAGAATCGAAACAGCGACATAGACGAACAGTGCCCATAACTTGTCGCATTCGATAACAATTATCGTTATGAACGAGCCTGCGATCATGGGAATCGCGTAGGACAGGAATGGGATCACGGCAGTTGACAGCATCAACGCTACGCACAGCGCCGCGATCATAGAACACACAGCGGTTTTAGAAGCAGTTTTCATCCTGAGCGCTCCTTTAACAGCAAGGGATCAGGTCCCCGCCCATGCATTCGCAGCAACAGTCGGCGCATAAAAGCGAAGAACAAATATCGCAGGCACTGCAGTCTCCGAGGCATCCTCTGTTTTCGCCGCCGCCTCTTCTGCTTGTCCTGTAACCGCCCGCATTGCCGCCGGAGATGTTCTCGTATGCGCTCCTGTATTCGGCGTTGCCGGGGTTCATGTTATAGGCTTTTTCAAAGTTGTCGTGCGCCTGTTCAAGCCAGCCTTTCTTTTTCATGAGCATTCCTTTGAGATAATACCACTCGGCGTTCCTGCTGCCGGGAGCAACTCCCTCCAGGAGCATCTGAGCGTCGTCAAGCCTTCCGGATTCGATCATATGACGAATGTCGGAAAAAGAAGAATAGCCTGAAGAATAGCTGCCGGAAGAATAACTCCGGTCGTCAGTATTCTCAACTATCTGATCGTAGGCGTTGTTGATCTCATCCATCCTTTTTTTAGCGTTTTCGTATTCGGGAGTGCCTTCGACAAAGTTTGAAGCGTCGTATTTTGTCGCAAGAAACTTGTACGCTTTTTTGACAGATTGGATGTCGGCGCCGTTTTGCAAGCCCAAAACCTGATATGGATTCATGAAATCACTCCTTTTTTCCGAAGATTCCGTTGATCGTGTCTTCAAATCCGTAGAAGATCACATTGTAAATTATAGATCTAAAACGCTTTATAGGGAGGGTGTCGAACACCCTTGCGGCTTCGTCGGCGGTGATGTTTAAAACGGCCTTCATGCTGTCAGTCGGATCGTCACCGTATCTCTCGTTTTTGAACGGGTTAAACCTGCCATGTTTCAGATCCTTTTCAAAGTCGTCGGCGGCATCGAGAATATAAACGAGCCTGCCGATGCAGTAGCCGAATGAGTAAGCCGCATCCTTCACGTTCTCCCCCATCCCGTAGGACAGAGCTTTGCCGAGAACGTCTGCGCTCGGGTCGGCGCATTCGTCGAGAGTAACGCTCGGCTTTGATTCAATCGCGTTCTGGCGCATTATGCCCGAAGAGAGTTCTTCGAGAATATCAGGATATTTCGACATAGCCTTTTTGTATTTGAGCCGAAAAAGCGGATAGAGGATCAATGCAGGGAGCTTTTTGAAAAAGCTGTTGTCTGATATATCGTCCTTGAGCTTATAATAGGAAAAAAGTATGCTGATAGCCGCGGTGTAGCTGATGTCTGCGTTATCTCTTTCGCAACAAAAGCACTTTTTCCTCGGATTAAAAGAACAATGCGATTCGCTGAAACATACGTCGTTCTCCTTCAACGCCATCGAGCACATCAGGAAAAAAGTGAAATCGTAATTGAGCGTCATCCTGCCGAGGAAACCGTATTCCCTGCCGAGCTGTTTGCAAAGCGAACAGTACAAGCCCTTATATAGCTCGTACTCTTTGACTTTAAGTTCGCTTTTGTGAATCTTAATATAACCAAACACTTGCAAAACCCCTTATATCACAAGTATATTTTATATTATCGCAAACAATTTATCATTAACATATTGTAAACTTTTTCAATATTATCATTAATTCAGAGTTATAAAAAATGAGATGAAAGTACGCCGGGTACAAACATCTCATATTTTATGAAATTATATATTGTTCTGCTCAGACAATATAGCTAAGCGTAAGAAAAAACATACTTCGATTTAGTTTTGGTTATGCTTTGATGCTTTTTGCTGAATGTGACAGCCAAAGAAGATATCATCTGTCTTCTCTGAAATAATTCAGTCCCAGGCATGCCGGCGGCTGATTCTCCCTGCGCTTTCTCATGCTGATGACGATGAGAACAATGATCGTCACAACGTACGGCAACATCTGAAACAGTTCCTGGTCGCCCATGCTGAGGTTCGGGATATAGTTGTGGACAATGAAAAGTCCGCCGAAGAGGATCGAGCCGATAATGCTCATGTTCGGCCTCCAGATCGCAAAGATAACAAGCGCAATAGCAAGCCAGCCTCTGTCGCCGAAAGCGTCGTTCGACCAGATACCCGATGCATAGTCCATGACGTAGTAAAGTCCGCCGAGACCTGCGACCATGCTGCCGATGCAGGTTGAAAAATACTTGTACCTGTAGACGTTGATTCCCGCCGCGTCAGCTGTAGCCGAGTTTTCACCGACCGCTTTGAGGTTGAGCCCGGAACGGGTTTTGTTGAGGTAGAATGTCATGATCAGAGCTATGGCGATGGCGACGTAAGTCAGGAAACTGTACGAAAGGAAAACCTTGCCGAACCAACCGAGATTGGAAGCGAACGGCAGTGACTTGTTGAAGAAAAGGCTTGTCCTCGAAAGAGTGATGGACGGAACGTCGCTCTTTGTGAGCTTTATAAGAGAGCCGCCGAAGAAGTTGCCGAATCCTACGCCGAAAGTCGTGAGCGCAAGACCTGTGACGTTCTGGTTTGCCCTGAGGGTAACGGTGAGGAACGAATAGATAAGTCCCATCACGAGGGAGCCGAACAGACAACATAATATAGGGATAAATATCGCCCAAAAAGCGTTGAGATCGGTGTGCGACTGTTCATACAGGAACGACCCGATAACGCCGGATATGCCGCCGACGTACATAACTCCGGCAGTGCCGAGGTTCAGGTTTCCGCTTTTTTCGGTAAGTATCTCGCCCGTTGATCCGAAAAGAAGGGGTATTCCCTGCAAAACTGCTCTTTGCAAAAATGCTATTAACATTATTTACCCTCCTTTTCTCTGAACTTAATGCTGTAATTTACAAAAAATTCGCTGCCGATGATAAAGAAGATGATAATGCCGGTTATGATCTCGGAAAAAGACTGGTTGAGGTTGAAAACGGTCGAGATCTCGCCCGCGCCCCTTTGGAGGAAAACGATGAGCAGGGAGGTCAGAATCATGTAGATCGGGTTGAACTTTGCAAGCCACGAAACCATGATAGCCGTAAATCCCCTGCCCCCGGCTGTGTCGCGGGTGATGGTGTGGTCGGTACCGCTGACGAGCAGGAATCCTGCAATACCGCAGATCGCTCCGGAAAGGATCATAGTGCGGATGATTACTTTCTTTACGTTGATGCCGATGTATCTTGCAGTGTTCTCGCTCTCGCCGACAACAGAGAGCTCATATCCGTGCTTGTTGTATTTCAGGTAGATGTACATGAAAACGGTCAGGAAGATCACTATCAGGATATTTATCATATACTGCTGGCCGAAAAGCTTCGGGAGCCATCCGGCCTCGGTGTTGGGGTTGATAACGCCGATGAATCCCGAACCCTTGGGGTTGGAATGGATCAGAACGTAATAAGAGACGATCTGGATCGCGATATAGTTCATCATCAGCGTGAAAAGCGTTTCGTTTGTGTTCCACCTCGCTTTGAAGAACGCGGGGATCACTGCCCATAAGGCGGCGCTGACGATGCTGACAACGAGCAGGACAATTATAAGCAACCAATTGGGAAGCTTGTCACCGAAGTTGAGCATACACCACGTTGTTGCAAGACCACCGATCAAAACCTGGCCTTCCGCGCCGATGTTCCAGAATTTCATTTTGAAAGCAGGAGTTACGGCGAGCGAAACGCAAAGCAAAATCGCCGTGTTCTGTGCAAGAGACCATATCCTTCTCTCTGTGCCGACAGCGCCCTTTATGATCGTCGCATAAACCTGAAGTGGGTTTTCGCCCGTCATTAAAACGGTGATAACGCCGCAGATTATCAGGGCAAACACAACGGAAACTATCCTGATGAGCCATGATTGCCAGGTCGGCATCCCGATCCTCTTGACAACGTGGAACAGAGGTTCTTTAACTTTTGTATTAGCGTTACTCATCCTTTGCACCTCCGCTCGATTTGGTCATAAGAAGACCGATTTCTTCTTTTTTGGCTTCTGTGCCAACAACTTCGCCGGTAATAGTACCGCCGCCGATTACGATAATTCTGTCGCAAAGGGCGATAAGCACGTCAAGGTCTTCACCGACAAAAACAACAGCTGTGCCCTTTTCCTTCTGTTCGTTCAGGAGATCATAGATCATGTATGACGAGTTGATGTCCAAACCTCTGACGGGGTAAGCCACCATCAGAACTGTCGGAGTTGCGGCGATCTCGCGTCCGACAAGAACTTTCTGCACGTTGCCGCCGGAAAGTCGCCTGACGGGAGTCTGCGCGCTGGGGGTCACAACTTCAAGGCTTTCGATGATCTTTTCGGCAAGCTCTTTGGGAGTTTTTCTTTCAAGGAAAGGCGAAACGCCCTTTTTGTAGCTACGAAGCATCATGTTGTCGATGATGTCCATGTTGCCGACAAGTCCCATGCCAAGGCGGTCTTCCGGGACGAACGACAGGCGAACTCCAAGCTCACGGATCTGCACGGGAGTTTTGTCCCTGAGGTTGTCGACATGGTTTGTTTTGGGGTTGTTGTAGAAAATGTCACCGTCTTCGAGATGCTGGAGACCTGCTATGGCTTCAAGCAGCTCACGCTGTCCGCTGCCGGCGATGCCCGCAATGCCGAGTATCTCGCCCGATCTGACGGTGAAACTGACGTTGTTGAGAACTTTGACGCCCTCGCGGTTGACGCAGTTAAGACCTTTGACAACAAGTCTGTCGACGGGGTTGACGGGCTTTTCGCGCTTGATGTTAAGGTCGATCTTTTTGCCGACCATCATCTCTGTCAGCTCCGATTCGTTTGTTTCGGAAGTTTTGACGGTGCCGATATATTCTCCCTTCCTCAAAACTGCAACATAGTCGGAGAGCGAGAGAACTTCATGGAGCTTGTGGGTGATGATGATTATTGATTTTCCGTCCTCCTTCATTTTACGAAGAACGTCGAAAAGCTTGCTCGTCTCCTGCGGCGTGAGAACAGCCGTAGGCTCGTCGAGGATAAGGATGTCGGCTCCGCGATAGAGAACTTTCAGGATCTCAACTGTCTGCTTTTCGGAAACAGACATGTCGTAGATCTTCTTTGCAGGGTCGATCTCAAAGCCGTATTTGTCAGCAAGAGCCTTCACCTTTACGGCGGATTCCTTGATGTTGAACTTGCCGTCGTTGAGCCCGAGGACGATGTTTTCCGTTGCAGAAAATACGTCGACAAGCTTGAAATGCTGATGGATCATTCCGATCTTGTAGTCAAAAGCGTCTCTCGGCGACTTGATGACAACTTCTTTTCCGTCGATGAATATCTGACCGCTGTCGGGGAAATAGATGCCGGAGATCATATTCATCAGCGTTGTTTTGCCGCTGCCGTTCTCGCCGAGGATGGAGAGTATCTCCCCGCGCCTGACGGTGAGGCTGACGTCCTTGTTGGCGACGATACTGCCGAAAGTTTTCGTAATATGCTTTAATTCAATGGCTGCATTAGAGCTCAATTTCATTCCTCCGATCTGTTTGTTTCAAAAAACGGCTGAGCGATTCAACAGTTTTTTCAAACAAGCTTATAAAAATCACAACAAGGCGGAGCGATAGAACTCCGCCTTATGTGTTTTTTGGGATTAGTATTCTTCGTTAAGAAGAGTGATGCCGTCGATCCTGAGATCGAAGTAAGGAGCTGAACGGTATTCGGATTCATGGAAATAACCGTCAACGATAACCTCTGTTTCGCCCTGGAAATCAGCGTCAGAGTCAACGTCTGCAAGGTAAGTTGTAAGAGTTTCGCCCTTGACTGTGAATGTTGCAGTGTCGAATACGTGGAGGGTGCCGGCTTCCAGCTGAGCTTTGACTTCGTCGATCTTAGCCTGTGTGCCTGCAGCAGCAGCCTGCTCGTTTACGTCTGTAAGGAGGACAGATTCAGTTGCAATAGTGCCTGTCCAGTCGGCGTCGATCTGTTTGCCGCTCTGTACACAGTCGATGATGTATTTGTAGTAAGGAGCCCAGTTGATCCTGGAGGAGATGATGAATGTGTTCGGGCACTGAGTCTGAGTGCTGCCGTTGTAGGAAACGTCGGGGATACCTGCTGTTTCGCAAGCTGTGGGAGCGCCCATGGAGTCAGCGTGCTGGCTGATGAGTTTGCAACCGTCGTTGATGAGTTTTGTAGCAGCCTCTTTTTCTTTTGTTTCGTCATACCAGCTGCCTGTAAACTGAACTTCCATTGTAACTGACGGGCAAATGGATTTTGCGCCGAGATAGAAGGATGTATAACCGGAGATAACTTCAGCGTATGTGAAAGCGCCAACGTATCCCATCTTAGCTTCTTCAGCAGTAAATTTGCCTGCTTCGATCATTTCGTTGAGCTTGAGGCCTGCGGCTACGCCGGCAAGATAACGGCCTTCATAGATGGAAGCAAATGCGTTGTGGTAGTTTGCAAGATTCTCTGTGTGAGCTTTTGTACCTGTTGCATGGCAGAACTGTACGTCCGGGAACTCTTTTGCAGCCTGGATCATGAAGTCTTCATGGCCGAAGCTGTCAGCGAAGATGATGTTGCATCCGCTGTCAACGAGATCTTCAGCAGCCTTTTTGCATTCGTCGCTCTCGGGGATGTTGGGTTTGAAAAGATACTCAACGCCGAGCTCTTTGCAGGCTTCTTCAGCAGCTTTCATGAAGTTGTTGTCATAAGTGGAGTTTTCATCATGAAGGAAGATAAAGCCGACTTTGACTGTTTTAGCTGTGTCGGTTTTGTCGGTCTGTCCGCCTTTTTCTGTTCCGCAGCTTGAAAGGATACCCAAGCAGGAAATAGCCAGAACAAGAGCGAGTACGATGGATAATGCTTTTTTCATACAATTACCTCCGCGCCTTTCGGCTTAAATAATTTATAGCAATTTATTATTGCTCAATACTAATCGCAGAAACAAAGACCGTCGTCCGTCATGGACTTGATTTTCGCAAGAGACTCGACCCTCACGCCCATCGAGCGGATCTCCTCGCCGCCCGGCTGGAAAGCTTTTTCGATCACAATTCCCGCTCCGACAACCTTCGCTCCGGCAAGATGCACGATCTCGATGAGACCCTTGAGCGCATTGCCCTGCGCAAGAAAGTCGTCAACAATAAGGACTTTATCGTTTTCGTCAAGGTATTCTTTTGAAACAACGATGTCGTTGACGACGCCGTGAGTAAAAGACTCGACGCTCGAAGAATACAAATCATCGGAAATGTTCTTCGTTTTTGACTTTTTAGCAAATAAAACAGGGACACCAAACTCCTCCGCCGTCATACAAGCGATCGCAATACCGGACGCTTCAATGGTGAGGACCTTTGTTATCCCTTCGGTTTTAAAAAGATTATAGAATTCTTTGGCAATTTGGCGCAACAAACCAACATCGATCTGATGGTTGAGGAAGCCGTCAACTTTCAGCACATTGCCAGGATAGACTTTTCCGTCTTTAAGGATGCGTTCTTCCAAAAGCCGCATGCTGACCAACCTCCCCAAAAATCTTAAAAGAACAATAATATTATATAATATAGTGTCAGATTTTGTCAAGAAAAAAGGGACTTGTCAGAATGCCGATTTATGGCGAACAATTGACCCAATTTATATGCAACTTGATGTTACATTTTGTAACAATTTACGACGTTGAAAATAAAGAACCAAAACAAACCGGGCTCGGAAACTCAATTAAAGAGATTTGAATCCGGTCCCGGCAAAAAACTATTATGAAGCATCGGTCTTGTGAGCCATGTTGTAGTTGTCCCTAAGGGTTGTGTAGCTGACTCTGAAATGGCCTGTAATGCTCAGCTCCAGCGGGAAGCTGATCGTGGTCGTCACGCCGGAGGGATCGTCGAAATAGAGGTAGAGGTTTTGAGAGTCGATCGAAAAATTATCAAGCTTCATCTTCTTGTTGTCGGTGATCTCCTCGATATAATCCTTTTTCATGTTGGTGTTGTCCCTGAGGTAATCCGAGGCCTTGACGGAGATGATCTGCCTGAAGGTGCTGTCGAAGAAGTCGGAGCCTTTGAGGATCTTGTCGTTCCTGACGTCGTAGAACATTCCGATAACGTGTTCAACCGTTTTATCCTCAGATATCCTGTATTCGGTTCTCCTGACGATTTGGTAGTAGTCGGCGAAATCCGTCGCGCTGTAATCGCTGAACATGACGACATTGAAGCCGCTGTCGGAGGAGATGTAGGACTTGTATTTTGAAAGAAATCCGGAGATGATCTCGTCGTTCTGACGTTCGATCGTCTTGTCGATCGTCTCCTTGCCGAAGTGGGGGTAATAGATGCCGTAAGCGTATTTTACGTCCCTTTTGATGATGTTTCTGACGGTTCCGACGTCCTTGTTCTGCGTTGAATATCGGAAATTAACGCTTATGGCGTTGTTGCGCTTGTTTGAAACATGAATGACCGCACCAAGCCCTATCGCAATGATCAGAACAAAGGCGACGATGGAAAAAACGATGATCTTCATGCGCGAATCCTTGTGCTCCTTGTTCTTTCGAAACAGCTTTTTTTTCAAAGAGTCAGAGATGTACAGGCTGTCGTACTTTGACAAATCTGACGAAGGATCGCCGTTTTTCCTGCCGGATCGCCTGTCGGAGCTGTCCTTGAAAATATCGAGCCCGATATTCTTTTCGTCGTCAACGTGGATATATTTGTCCACGTCGATTGCAGTCTTATCGCCGTTGACGAGGTTTTCGGGTTCGACGGTTTTGTCAAGTTTTTTATTCTTTTTCAAATCGCTCATGAAAAATATTATCCTCCGTTTTTCTGCAAAACGCTGTTGTTGTATATTCCCGCTTCTTCAAGCAACCAGTAATCGTAAATATCAATAGCTCCGTCATGGTTTGCGTCCGACGCTTCGCGGATATAAAAGTCGTCTTCAAACAAATATCCGTAATAGATCATGTTCACCACAAATGCGTCCTCGCCGTCAACGTAACCGTCGCAGTTGACATCGCCGTAGATCAGGATATATGCATAGTCATAGACGTCGCCGTTGGAGTCACAAAGGCAAACTCTGTATTTTGTGCCGCATACATCAGTTGCCGAAACGGTATCGCCGTTCGGGTCGCGGATCGTGACGTTGGAATTGACAAACTGTGACGAGATATTCTCCGCCGTGTTGACATCAACTTCGACGCCGTAAATAAAGTTGTCTTCCCTGTTCCAAAGCAGGGCTGTCGTCGCCTTCAATTCAAGCCTGTCGGCAGAAAGCTCCATATTGTCGCCGAGATAATAACAGCCGTCATAGATCCTGAAAAGGTTTTTGTAAACGGTTTTGTCAAGTTCGGTCGAAACACAGACCGTTCCGAGCCGGTATTTTTCAAATTTGATCACTGCGATCTGAGTTTCGGACGAATATTCGCTGTCGAGAGCTATCGTACCCTTGTCGATGAGCACAATGTTTTCGCCAATTGTCGCATTGTCAAAGAAGCACAAGTCGCCCGACTTATAAACGGAGATCTCATCGTTTGAGAACTCGCCGCCATAGAGATTCAGCTTGCCGCCATCTTTGACGTTCACAGCACCCATATTGCAGGAGTTGTCAAATATCTTGCCACCGTAAACGTT
>JAFTCG010000071.1 GCA_017454815.1 Clostridia bacterium | reverse complement strand
GTTGCCTGCCGCAGAGCGAGTCAGTATATGGCTATAAGCACTGCCAAGAAGTATCCTGTGACGACAAGCCTTGTTGCAAAGTGCGCCTCAGGCTCGACAAATATTTTCATTCCCCATATCATGCGCGCGCTGATGGAGAGCGGATATTGCCTTTCCATTTACGGCGAGCTTTACGATAAGCTTTTCACCCCGGACGGCGAGGAGAGCGTTTTTGTCCAGCCGAAATATGAGGACACTAAAGTTGTTATCGAAGCCATCCACGAAGCAGGCGGAATCGCAGTGCTTGCACAGACGGCGAAATTTACAAACGAAGAGATCGAACATCTCATTTCTTACGGCCTTGACGGACTTGAAGCATGGTCTCCGTATAACGACGAGGAAAAGACGAATAATATAATCAAGATTGCCAAAAAGCACAAGATACTTACGACAGGCGGCTCGGAATTTCGCGGATTTTACAGCAAAAAGAATATAACCGTCGGTGAATGCACGATGCCGGAGAAGAATCTTGACGAGCTTTTGTCATACAAAGCGAGAAGAAAGAGAATGCAGAAGAAGGCGGCGGCACAGGCTGCGGCTGAACAGGCAGAGGAGAAGAATGACTGATTTTGAAGACAGGGACATAAAGATCTTTTCAAAAAAGGTCGAGCAGGACGATCCGGAGTCGCTCATCAGGCTTGCGGAGGAGACTGCGCGCCACCGTAACAACGGCAATATTGCAAAAGCCGTTTCGCTCGGAGAAAAGATCGCGAAGATGATTTCCGATGTCGGATCGATCGAAGACACGGATCTCAGGGAGCTTATGGACAGTTTTCCGATAGACGAAAAAATTCTCTATCAGGTCAGGCTGCTTTTGACATTTGCAGCTGAATCGACGCTTCACAGAAGCTTGAATATTCCGCTTTTGTCCACAACGGCGGTCAACTCGATGTACGATTGCCTCATGGAGTGCGACAGGTCGTTTTATCTCGATACGACTGACGCTTTTACCTTCTATTATGTCGCTTTCAGAAAGCACGATAGGATCGTAGAGCGTATCGGAAGAAGGTTTGCAATGCTTTGCGGCAAAGAAGCTGACGAGGATTTTGAGCGTTTCGGCTCAAGTCTTTACATGATATTTTGCAAAGTCATTGAAAGCGAGAAAACTAAATCCGAATTTGTTTCAGACTGAAAACCTCAGTTTTTCCGCTGAGGTTTTTTGACTTTATGGGGTGAAATAAATGAAAAGAAAGCTTTATAACAAAGATGTAAAAAAACAGTGCGATGTCTGCCGCTTCGGCAAACTCAGCGAGGATAAAGAGTCGGTGCTGTGCCGAAAAAAAGGCGTAACAGACAGGGACGAAAAATGCCGCAGCTTTTCGTATGACGCGACAAAACGGGAGCCGATGATACCGGCAAAGCTTCCCGAATATTCGGAAGATGATTTCAAAATCTGACCGCTAAAATCGAGTTCGTATATTTAAGAAAAAAGACCTTCAGGTTCGATAAAAACCGAAGGTCTTTGATTTTTGTTGACTACAGATTTGCCAGGTCATACGGGGTTTTCTGGTATACAAAATAGTTCAGCCAGTTTGAAAACAGAATGTTCGCCGTGCTTCGCCAGTTGAAAACAGGAGTTTTTTCGGGATCGTCATCCGGAAAATAGCTTTTCGGAACATCGATCGGAAGACCTGCGTTGACATCTCTGAAATATTCTGTTTTCAGCGTGTCACGGTCGTATTCGGAGTGACCTGTTGTAAAAAAGTTTCTGCATTCCATGTCTGAGAGCAGGTGAATACCTGCCTGCTCGGAATAGGATATCACCTGCAGATCCTTGACTTTTGCGATGTCCTCCATGCGAATTTCCGTGTGACGCGAGTGAGGCACAAGGAAAACCTCGTCCAGACCTCTGACAAGCGGATGTAATTCGTCAAGAGCCTTGTGCTCAAAAATACCGAAAATCTTTTTATCAGTCGGGTATTTTTTTACGCCGTATCTGTAGTAAAGCGAAGCCTGAGCGCCCCAGCAGATGTTGAAGGTGGAGTAAACATGAGTCTTGCTCCATTCGAAAATTTCGCAAAGCTCGTCCCAGTAGTCGACTTCTTCAAATTCCATTTTTTCAACCGGCGCGCCTGTGACGATCATGCCGTCGTATCGGTTGTTTTTTATTTCGTCAAAGGTGCAGTAAAACTTGGTCAGATGTTCCTCGGACACATTTTTCGACTTGTGTGTCGCAGTGTGGAGAAGATCGACATTGACCTGCAGGGGAGAGTTGCTCAAAAGGCGGAGAATTTGAGTTTCCGTCACGATTTTAGTCGGCATGAGATTGAGCAAAATGATGTTTATCGGTCGTATATCCTGGCTTTCCGCGCGAAGCTCGGTCATGACGAAAATATTTTCGTCTTCAAGGCTTTTTTTCGCAGGAAGCTGGTTGTCTATTCTGATTGGCATAAGAACACCTCCGTTGTGTTACGGGCAATTTTCACATCTGAATCGTGCAGTATTGCCTACAGTTTTTTGCGCAGATATCGCGCTAACAGGGAAGAAATAATAAATACGAGCGTCGGCACATTAAAGATAAAGAAGCTTTTGACTAACAATGAAAAAGACTCTGAAGAGTTTTCATCTGAAAAAACCGACAGCCCGGCGACGAGAAAAACGATCGATATCAAAAACGACAGCACAGGCAGAATGAAGCTGAAAACAGGATTTTTTCGAGTACTCAAAAATATATTAAGGCTCAGCAAAGCAACTGCCGCAGCAGCGACGGTAACGAGCCTTACAATCGTAAAGTCAATCATTTTAACCCTCTTGTCTTATCTCGTCAAGATACTCGTCGTAGGTGATTTTTTTGTTATATGTAACCTTGCCGTCCTCAATACAGATTATCCTGTCGGCAACGGTCTGAACAAGCTGATGGTCATGCGAGGAGAAAAGAATGCTTCCCGGAAATTTTGAAAGTCCGTCGTTGAGGGCGGCAATTGATTCCAGATCAAGATGGTCGGTCGGCTCGTCGAGAATAAGCACATTTGCGCCCGAAAGCATCATTTTGCAAAGCATACAGCGGACTCTTTCTCCGCCGGAGAGGACGCAGGCTTTTTTTGTTGCTTCTTCGCCGGAAAACATCATTCTGCCAAGCCAGCCGCGGACATCGGTTTCAAATATCAGGTCGGAATATCTTCTTATCCAGTCAAGCAGCGTATCGTCGCAGCCGTCAAAGAACGCTGAATTGTCGCTCGGAAGATAGGAACGGGAAGTTGTGATACCCCATTTAAACGAGCCGCTGTCAGATGATTCTTCTTCCATGAGTATCTTGAAAAGAGTCGTCTTCGAAAGAGCGTCAGGGCCGATAAACGCGACCTTTTCGTTTGGAAGAATGGTGAAGCTCACTTCATCGAGAACATTTCTGCCGCCGATGGATTTTGTCATTTCAGTTACTTCAAGCACTTCGTTTCCGATCATTCGGTCGGGCTTGAAAGCGACATAGGGAAAACGCCTTGAAGAAACGGGCATATCTTCAATAACAAGACTGTCAAGCAGCTTTTTTCGGCTTGTTGCCTGCTTTGATTTTGAAGCGTTTGCGCTGAATCGTGCGATAAATTCCTGCAATTCCTTTCGTTTGGCTTCGTTTTTCTTGTTCTGTTCGCGCATTTGCCTCTGAGCAAGCTGAGTGTAGTCGTACCAGAAATCGTAGTTTCCGATGTACATGGTGATCTTGCCGAAGTCAACGTCGACAGTATGGGTGCAGACCTTGTTTAGAAAATGTCTGTCGTGGCTGACGATGATAACGGTGCTGTTGTCAAGCTCCATAAGGAAATTTTCAAGCCATCTGATAGCGTCGATGTCAAGGTGGTTGGTAGGCTCGTCCATCAGCAGAATATCCGGGTTTCCGAAAAGCGCCTGCGCAAGAAGAACTTTAACCTTGAGCTTGTTGTCAAGCTCAGACATTTTCATCTCGTGATATTCGTTTGTGACGCCAAGACCGTTTAAGAGTATCTGCGCGTCGCTTTCTGCGCTCCAGCCGTCCATTTCGGCAAATTCTTCCTCAAGCTCACTGATCCTCAGTCCGTCTTCTTCGCTGAAATCCTCCTTTGAATAGAGCATTTCTTTTTCGTCTATGATTTGGCAAAGCTTCTGGTTTCCGAGAAGCACCGTTCTGATGACACCGCAGTCGTCAAAAGCAAAGTGATCCTGCTTTAGAACGGACATTCTTTCGCCGGGGGTGATGATAACTTCGCCCTTGTTCGGCTCGATTTCTCCCGACAGGATTTTCAAAAAAGTTGATTTTCCGGCTCCGTTTGCGCCTATGATACCGTAGCAGTTGCCTTTTGAAAATGTGAGATCGACTCTTTCAAAAAGCGTTCTTCCGCCGTATTGGAGTCCGACATTTGATGTGCTGAGCATTGATAAAATTTCTCCTTGTTATGAATCAAAAGTTTCTGTTGATACGACATTTCCCTTGTCGTCATATTTTGTCAAAGTGTACTCGATCAAATTGTTGCCGCCGTCAAAATGCGACTCCTTGATCCTGTTGCCCTTGTCGTTGTATTCGTAAGCATAGCTTTCGACGGGCTTCATATCCGAATCGTATCTTATCATTTTTGTCAAGAGCGAATTTTCGTTGTAGGAATATTCAAAGCATGAAATAAGCTTGGAATCCGAGCCGTAGGACATGACCTTTGTCTGCTTGTTGTTTTTTGAGTATTCGTATGTTTCGTATCCGACAAGCTGTCTTTCGGAATCGTAGTTTTCGGTTTTTACACAGTTTGAATTGTCGTCATACTCATTTTTGACAAAAGCCTTGAGCGTACCGTCTGCATAAAAGGTTTCGCATTCGATCTGGTTTCCGCTGCGGTCATATTTCATTTCGGAATAATAAGAAACAGTCCTGTCGCCGTTGTAGTAGGTGACGGTCTGAACCTTGCCGTATTCGTTAAATTCATATATTTCAAACGATTCGACATTTCCGTTTTCGTCTCTTGTTATTGTTTTTTCAAGATTTCCGTCTTCGTTGTAGCAGTTGTCAACGATTTTTCCTTCGCCGATATCGTACGAATCGACATCGTAGTTTTCAGTGCTGAGAATGCTTTCGTCAGCCGTAGTGCCGCGGACTTCTTTTTTGCCGCAGGAGGCGCAGAAAACGATAAGAACAATGCATAAAAATGCAATAGTTTTTTTCATGTGTTCACCTTGTTTCGATGATAAAGCTTATTCGTAAATAAACTCCTTGATTTTTTCGCTTGTTGAGGGAATGTCAATGTACAAAACGAGCTGATCGTTTATTACTCTGTCTTCGTATTCGTTTTGATAGGGGATCTGCTGCTGAACTATGTTGTATCTCATGTAAGAAAGACCCGTGCCTTCGGCAAGAAGAGTCATTTTAAATGCGCTCATGTCCGTCTGAATATACGGCAAAGCTTCCTTGACAGTCTGAACAAGCTTGAAAGGGTTTTGCTTTTTTGCCTGATCAAGCAGGCAGGAAATGACTTTTCTCTGCCTTTCTGTTCTGTTGAAGTCGCTGTCAAGATAGCGTATTCTGCAATACCACAGCGTTACAAAGCCGTTGAAATGATTCATTCCTTCTTTGACCCACGGAACTTTTACTTCGTTTCGCATATACCTCGCTTCAGCTTCAGTCACTTCAACGTCTGTTCCGCCCAAAGCGTCCACTATCTGAATGAAAGCCTCAAAATCAACGAGCATATAATGGTCGATATCAATGCCAAAATTGTATTCGATCGTGTCAACAACGAGCTTCGGTCCGCCGTAGAAGCAGGCGGCATTGAGCTTCATCTCGCCGTGACCGGGGACTGTGACGAATGTGTCGCGCAAAAAGGAGGTCAGCTTGAGCTTTCTGTGCTTTTTGTCAATGGAAACGAGCATCATCGTATCGCTTCGTGAGCTTTCCTCGCCGCGCGAGTCAACGCCGATAAAAAGAATGTTTTCAACAAACAGATCTTTTTTAAGTGAAGCGGAGGAAACATATTGGTTTTGGCTTGAGTCGTCCTTGTTTATGGTGACGCCTGAAACAATGCTGAAAATATATGCGCTCAATGCAAGATATATTACCAGCACGAAAATCAAAAGGTTTCGAAGAAATCTTCCAAAGCCGCCGCGCTTTTTCCTTTTCTTTTGCGCTGCCGGCGCAGGAGTCTGCCTTGGTGTTTCGTGAGGACGAACTTGACGATTGAAGTCCGCGGACGGATTTTGAGCCTGTCCTTTCGGACGGTAAACTTTCACATCGTCGACATTTCTTCTGTACTGCTGCGGCGAAGCGGCGCGTCTGTTTTGACTGCTCGCGTTTTGATACTGCTGCGATTTGCGTTGAGGACTGTTTTGGGGCGCCTGCCTTTTCTGCCTTGCGTACCATTCTTCATCGTTGTATTCATAATCGAAGAAGCCGTTGTCTCTCGACATAAAAAATCTCCCTTTTTCAAAAAATTCCTGAATATATATTGTAATACATTTTTACTTATTTTGCAATAGTTGTGTTTGACAAAAGGGGAGATTTGATGTAAAATAAAAAAACAAGTGGATCGGGCAGTCGCGCAGCGCAAGCTGTGAGGAAAGTCCGGGCCCCATAGAGCAGGATAACGGCTAACGGCCGCCGAGGGTGACCTTAGGGAAAGTGCAACAGAAATAAACCGCCGTCCTATGACGGTAAGGATGGAAAGGCGAGGTAAGAGCTCACCGGGGCGGAGGAGACTCCGCTGCCATGTAAACCCTATCCGGAGCAACACCGACAGGAGAGACTGTTTGCTCGACAATTCTCCGAAGGGTGGCATGAGCGTTGCGGCAACGCAGCGCCAAGACAGATGATTGCCTTAAATGACAGAACCCGGCTTACAGATCCGCTTATTCTTATTTAAATTCAAAAAAACAATTAAAGAAAAGGTGATACGGCTTGAGATCAAACTACGATCCCAAGCCGTATTTCACCGTTCAGGGTGCTGCATATTTTCCTGCAAAACAAGATCGGTCATCAGCCCGCTTGTATATCGGCTGCCGCGTGGACGGAAGCAAAGTTTTGCGACTTTCATTCAAGGATCGCCGCGAAAACAGTGACGTCGTCCTGCTTTGTTCCGGAGGAGTTTTCGACGGCTTTCAGCGCAATGCTTCTTGCAAGGTCTTCGGCGTTGGAACGGCTGAAGCTTTCGACTTCTTCTTCGATCCATTTTGTGCCGCTCGCCGTCGCCCCGTCAGAAATCATGACGATGATATCCGACGGACAAAGGCTGACGTTTTCCTTTGAAAACTCTATTTCCCTCAATATCCCGACAGGAAGCGACGCACCTTCAACGGTCATCGCTTTTCCGCCTTTCCTGAGCACGGTTGCGGCAGCGCCCGCCTTGAAAAACTGCGTTCTTCCGGTGAAAAGGTCGATCTTTGCATAGTCGATCGTGGCAAGTGATTCGTAGGAGGATTTGACCAGCATCGAGGAGTTGACGAGCTTCAGCGCAACGTCCTCGCCGAAGCCGCCGAGAACAAGCTTTTTGAAAAATTCCGAGCTCATCGCGGAGTCGACTGCGGCGCGCCCTCCCGTACCCATCCCGTCGCTGAGGATAACGGACAAAACGCCGTTTTTCACAAATCTTTCGCAGCAGTCGCCGCAAAGTGTTGCCCCCTTTGACGGAATTCTGACGAGCCCCGTTTTTACGCTGATCCAGGGCTTTTGCTCCATTTCGAGCGTGATACCTCGCTCCAGGTAGGAGATCGTCGGTAGCTCGAATCTTCTCAGCGTCAGGTCTTCTATGTCCTTGACAAGCCTGTCTTTGTTGACGTTGCCGTCGAGGCTTTTGCAGACGGCTTTGATGAGCATCACGCCTTTTTCGTCGACAACGCAAAGGACGTTGAGCGGTTTTATTCCGTGGTCGACCATAATGGCTTTGATCGCGGAGGCAGTTTTCCTGTCGGCGATCTTCTCGCTCGAAAAATCTCCTGAAAATTTCAGCAGAATATCCCTGTCGCAGTTAAGCCTGTCGAGGAATTCTTTTCGCAGCCTTTCCGCCTCGGCCTCTTCGCGCATAAGCTCCTTGTGGCGACGGTAGTGCTTTTCGAAGCTTTTCAAAAATTCGTCGACATCCGAGCAAAGGCTTACAAATTTTTTGGGAAGATCGTCTTTTGTGACCCTTTCATTTTCCTCGAAAGCTTTTGAGATCTGTTCAAAGAAGAGATAAGTGCTGCGGAAATTCTTGTCCGAGCAGTAGCTGCAGCGTTTGCATTTGTTGCAGACATCGGACTGAACTCGGCAGTAGATCGCTTTCAGGTTTGATTCGTTGAGCCTTCTGAGGTGCACCGAAACGTTGTCGATGCTGTCGCTGATTTCGCCGATTGTCTCGGAAGCCCGAAACATTGCTTTTGAGGCTTCTTTTTTTGTAATATATGCGTCCGCTTTTTCTTCTGACGGGAGGACGACGTTTTTAAGGTTCAGTGCAAATGATTTCGGGAGAGCCAAAAACAACGTCACGCTCACGGCGCTTTCGGCGCACAGCGCAAAAAGACCTGCGTCGGGCGACGAGAAGAAAAACACTGCAAAGCGGCACAGCAGGAACGCACAGACGCATCCTACGCTCCCGAGCGGCGAGAACACGCCTGCAAGAACTCCGCTCAGCGAGAGCGATATTATGTCGTAGCTTGAAGAAGTGTAGATCCCGACGGAAATACCTCCCACTACTCCCGCAACGCACGAGGCGATCTCCCCGCCGGCGTAGGCGGCCAGCAGCACCAGCCACCCGACGATGATCCTTGAGACGGAAACTTCGTAAAAGTTGAAAGACGACATCGAAAGCAGAAAAACTCCCGACGAAAAAGCAAGGCAAACAAAATGCCTCGGCGAGAAAACAGAGAGATCGTCCGGGCTTTCCAGAACGTCGAAACACTTTGCAAAGAAATATGAAGACGCACCGGCTGCTATGCTCTCCGAAAGGACGGCAAAAAACACTTGTCTATCCATCCGGATGAATGCGTTTGAGATCATTCCGCCGACAAGCGTGACCGAAAACACGCACAATGGCGCAAGAAACCAGATCTTCCTGAACTCCGTCTGCCGTTTTGAAAGGTTGTACAGAATCATTTTGATGAGAAATGAGGAGAGGATATATCTTGAAGTGATCATGAAACTCTGCGAAGAAGCGTAGCCGAAAGCTTGTCCGATGAAGCAAGAAAAAATATATTCCCCCGGCGCAACGCTGCAAAGCGCAATGCCGAACGGCGAAATACCATGCCCGATTTTTGCGTGAGACACTATGAAAGATACCAAAAATACGGCGACGTGGAGCAAAATGATTTTTGGGTCATTTCGCAGTTTCTCATACAGTTTTTCAAGATAGTTTTTTCCCGATTTAAGCTTTTCCATATTTTGCGTCCTTTCTGTTTTTCTCTACTATAACTTGTGTGTTGGGAAAAATATGTCGCTACTTGCGGAAAAAAAACAGGACTTTTCATCAAAATAATGAAAAAAACCTCAACAAAAACAAAAAAATTGAGATTTGGTATGTTTTTTTTCGTAATTTTATGATATAATGAAAAAAATACATTAATAAGGTTTTTAAAATGAAGGATAATGTTGTCAAAAATTCAGATTCTACCGACCTTGTGATCGGCAGGAATGCGGTCATGCAAGCTATAGACAGCGGCAGGGAGATCGACTGCCTTTTCGTCACCAAGGGCGAAAAGAATGGCTCGATCGGCGTGATAATCAAAAAATGCCGAGAAAACGGCATTGTGATCAAAGAGTTTGACCGTAGGAAGCTGGACCTTATGTGTTCCGGGGCAAACCATCAGAACGTTGCCGCAAGATGCGCGGCGCATGAATATGCGAGCGTTGATGATTTTTTCGCCTTGGCTCAGCAGAGGGGAGAAGATCCTTTCATCATCATATGTGACGAGCTGGAGGATCCGCACAACCTCGGCGCGATAATCAGAACGGCAGAGGTCACCGGCGCGCACGGCGTTATTATTCCAAAGCGCAGGAGCGTGACGCTTTCGTCAACTGTTGCCAAAACGTCCGCCGGTGCGATCGAATACGTTCCCGTTGCGAAGGTGGTAAACATTTCTGCGCAGATAGAAAACCTGAAAAAACGAGGCGTCTGGGTTTATTGCGCCGACATGGACGGCGAGGACTGGTGTACGGTCGATCTTTCAGGCCCGGTCGCGCTCGTTATCGGCTCCGAGGGCAAGGGCGTAAGCCGTCTTGTGAAAGAAAAATGTGATGTTGTGGTATCGTTGCCGATGAAAGGCAGGATTAATTCCCTCAACGCTTCCGTGGCGGCGGGAATCCTGATGATGGAAGTTTCAAGGCAGCGTTCGGGCATTAAGAGAAAATAGTTGGAGGTTTTGAAAAGTGGAAGACGAAAGACTCGATCAAAACGAACAGGAACTCGACGAGATCCTGAAAAAAATTGAAGATGATATAGGAAAAAACGGCTCCATTGAAGATTTGTTTGAGTCCAACGACGGCAAACCTACGAAGAATTGGTCAATGGACAGCATTGACGAGCTTGTAGAGGGGATCGAAAACGAATCCAAATCTCCTCAGCAGGATGGCTATGACAATCTGTTCTCGGAAACGCAAGGCGTTGCGGGAGCGGACATCCACAGCATCAGCGAAGACTTCTTTGAAGAGGAGTCCGGCGACGTATACTTTTCCAAGGATTCCATACCTGTCCACCGCAACACGATCGAGGAGGCGCCTGTCGAGTTCGAGGACATCTCTTCCCAAAGCGAAGGCTTCAAGAAGAATTTTGTCGTGAACATTGACTATGATTCCGAAAACGAGCAGGAAGAATCGGCGGAAACGGAGCTCGAACAGCCGAGCGTTGCCGCAGAAGAAAACGACGACGTTATCAGCTTCTTCGAGGAGGCTGTGCGCGGCGACGGCGGCATAAGCGACAACGTCACGAAGGAAGACATTGCGCTGCTCGAAGCCGACGAAAAGGAATTAAAACGTCAGAAAGAGGAGTTCCGCGAGCTCGACGAAAACCAGCTCGAAAAAATATCATCGCAGAAGGATGAACAGTTTGATCGGGGCGACTACCTGAAAGTCAAAGACATCTTCAAGAAGTCAAAGATACTCTCCAAGCGCAGACAGCAGCGCGCCGACGCAAAGAGCGTTGCGATGGAGAACGTCAAACAAAAATTCGGCAAAGACGTTTTCTCTTTCAAAAAACATAAGAATTCCGACGAAGAATTTACAGAGCTTATGAACGATGAACAGCCCGAAGCTCAGGCGCAGGCGAACGTCAAGCTCGACATGGAAACGGGCGAGAAGGTCGTCGTTAATCCCGACGAAAAGACAAAAGTTATCGGCGAGCTTGATTTCAGCGAAGAAGAAACGCGATCCGACGATCAGATCGAAAAGACGAGACATTTTGACATCAGCGATGCCGAAGAAGCTCAGATCAAAAAGACCGACATCGGCGATTTCAACAACGCCTATGCCGACGACAGAAGGCAGGACGTTGACGAAAACCAGCTGACGCTCCAGGGGTTCATGGAGGAGGAAGCTGTCGAACAGGTCAGCGAGCAAGACGTTGAGAGCGATCTCCTTTTCTCGAGCAACGAGCGCAAAAAACGTTTTAAGCTGACCAATATCCCCGAAGACTACGACGACACCGACTCGATGTATTTTTCCAAAGAAAAGGGAAAATACGACAACGAGCAGTTACTTGAGCTCAGCGATGAAGACAACGCAAAGAGCTTCAAGGACGTTTTCAAGAGCGCGATAAAGAATAGAAAGGAAAACTACCTGAAAGAGTTTTCCAGCAAAAACGAGATCCCTCAGATCTTCAAAGACCTGAAGGATCAGAGGAAATCTTTCATCTGGAGTTTCCTGACGCTTGTGGTTATCGAAGTGTTCTCCATTTTATTCACGTCCTATCCCATCGCGCAGCAATTTACCAATTCCGTTGCCGCCGCGTCCGTCATCAATATACTTATCACGTTCATTCTGCTTGTGCTCGCGTTCTACGCCTGCTCGCAGATCACCCAAAAAGGGATCCGCCATATTCTTGACCGTAAGAACGACAGCGATGCCGTCCTGTCGCTGGCGATAGTCAGCACGATGGTTTATTCCCTCGTCTCGTTCTTTAATCTCAACGAAGTCAAAGTCACGATCCCGATCTTCACCCCGATCATCATCTTCATCCTCATGCTTTACTGCATCGCGAAGTTTGTCGAGATCTCGACCGTGATCGGAAACTTTAAGGTGCTCACAAAGGTCGGCAGAGACAGCTTCAGCAGCATCGAGAGGATCGAGAACACGGACGACGCGCAGATACTTGCAAGGAGCTATGCCGGCAAGAATCCCAACGTAAGATTTTCATGCTCTGCTGATTTCCCGGGAAGATTCCTCTACAACTCGACGGCAAATCATCCCGCCGACAAATTTGCAAAAACGAGATTTGTCGTGCTTATGGCGCTGAGCGTTATCATCTCAATCGTTTCGGCGATCGTCAACAAGAGCGTGGTTGCGCTGTTTGCGACCCTGACAAGTTGTATTTGCGTGTGCATACCTGTTTCACTGCTTTTGTCGTACGATCTTTCGCTGAAACTTGTCAACAGAGTCCTCAACAGGAAGAACAGCTGCATCACAGGCTACAACGCCATTCATGACGCAGCGCACACCGACGCAGTTATAGTCAACGCCTCCGACCTTTTCGACAAGGATAAATGCAATTTCTACGGAATGCATGAATACGGAACGATCAGAGTTGACGACATCGTTCTCTATGCCGCGGCAATGCTCACGAAATCGAGCGGACCGCTCTCCCACGTTTTTGACAAGGTCATTATCGGAGACAAAACGGAGCTTTTGCCGGAAGTCGAAGACCTGCTCTACGAGGAGAAGCTCGGGCTTTCGGGCTGGATCCAAGGACAGAAGATACTCGTCGGCAACAGGAACCTGCTCGTCCACCATAACCTTGACGCTCCCGCAAAGAGCGACGAGATGAAAGTCGTAAAGGACGGCAACAGAGTGCTTTACGTTGCCGTAGACGATCACGTTGCGGCAATGCTTGTGGTAAGCTACGAGCCTGACGTGAGGATGCAGAAGTACCTCCAGGATCTTAACAACAACGGTATTAAGATTATCGTCGGCACAAACGATTGCAACGTCGACGAAGACGTGCTGTCTCTCGCGTTTGGTATCCCACGCGAAAACTTCAAGATTATCGGCAACTTTGACGGCGGCATAGCCTCGCAGTACACCAATATGCACAAAGGCATTGTCTCCGCAAAGCTTGTCCACGATTTCGATTCGGAAAGCTTCCTCAAATGCTTCAGCAGCGCGGTGCTACTCGGCTCGACGAAAAAGCTGATCAACCTCGTGCAGTCGTTGATGGTCATCGTCGGACTGCTGATCGTTTTGATACTTTCCTGCGCCGGCAACATCATGGCGCTCGGCTCGGGAGCTGTTGTGTTCTATCATGTCATCACATCGCTGATCCTTTGCATAAGTGTGTTTGTAAAGTATAAATTCGTATAAAAAACAAATAGACAGGAAAAAATGGGCTGTAGCATTTAGATGAAGACGGCGTTTTCTTCGACTGAAGTCCATACAATGGTATGACGAGGGAGAAAAAACGCCGAAAAAAGAAAATAAAAATGGGTAAGGGCACAGCCCTTCCGAAATAAGAAAAAACAGGGTACGGAATAATGATGAAATTCTGTACCCTGTTTGTCAATTATATTCTGTTTTTTTTGTTCTTCGCTAAATGCGGCATTTAGATGAAGACGGCGTTTTCTTCGACTGAAGTCCATACAATGGTATGACGAGGGAGAAAAAACGCCGAAAAAAGAAAATAAAAATGGGTAAGGGCACAGCCCTTCCGAAATAAG
>JAFTCG010000070.1 GCA_017454815.1 Clostridia bacterium | reverse complement strand
CTTTGTTTCCAACAGCGTTCTTCTCCCGATCGTCGGCATGCTGACGTGCGTCATGATTGGCTTTGTCACCACGCCGAAGCTCGTTACCGACGAGGTCGAACTCAACGGACGTTTTGCGACCAAGAGGTTTTACACGCTAATGGTCAAGTGGGTCGCCCCGATCTTTATTCTCCTCATTCTTGTCTCCAGCGTCCTGCAGGGATTCGGAATAATCAGCATCTGATCATATCCTAAAGAAAAACAACCGCCTTAAAGCTTCTTCGCTTAAGGCGGTTCAGATTGCTGACCAAAACGGTCAGCCTTTTTGTTTAATTCGTTTGCTGTAATTTTTTTGGTCTGCAGTTTACAGTTATGATTTTGCCGGTGGCAAAAGTTATGATATGATTGCCGTTTACGTTCAGCGTTGCCGCAAGGCAACTCATAACCGGTCAAAAACACATCCTCACTCTAAACTTGCCAAAGGCAATCATAACTGAGTTTTGCGAAGCAAAACTCACTCCCACTCCACCGTTCCGGGGGGTTTTGAAGTGATGTCGTAGACGATCCTGTTCACCCCTGCGACCTCGTTTGTTATCCTGTTGGACACCTTTGCAAGAATGTCGAACGGTATCCTCGCCCAATCGGCGGTCATGAAGTCGTCCGTAGTGACGGCTCTGATGGCGATAACGTTCTCGTAAGTTCTGTGGTCGCCCATGACGCCAACAGCTTTCGAACCCGTGAAAACGCAGAAGAACTGGCTGAGATTTTTTTCATATCCGTTCTTAGCCATCTCGTCGCGCAGGACGAAGTCGGCATTCTGGAGGATCTCAATTTTTTCTTTCGTGATCTCCCCGATTATCCTGACTCCGAGCCCGGGCCCGGGGAACGGCTGACGCCAGACGAGCTCTTTGGGGATGCCGAGCTTTTCGCCGACTTTTCTGACTTCATCTTTGAACAGATCGCCGAGCGGCTCTATCACGCCGAGGAATTCAACGTCATCGGGGATCTTGCCCATGTTATGGTGAGTTTTGATGACAGACGTCTGCGATTCGCCGTCGGTTGCGCCTTTACCGCTCTCTATCCTGTCGGGGTAGATCGTGCCTTGCGCAAAGAAAGCGTCGCCCTTCGCTCTTGATTTTATCTCGTCCCAGAAAACTTTGTAGAATTCTTCGCTGATAATTTTTCTTTTGGCTTCCGGGTCGGTAACACCTTTGAGCTTTTCAAGGAAAACGTCGCCGCAGTTGACGCGCACGAAATCCATGTCAAACAGTTTCGTGAACGTCTGCTCCACAAAATCGCCCTCGTCTTTTCTCATCAAACCCTGATCGACGAAAACGCAGGTTAGCTGTTTGCCGACAGCGCGGCTGAGAAGTCCCGCCGCAACGGAGCTGTCAACTCCGCCGGAAAGTCCGAGAATGACCTGTTTGTCGCCGATTTTCTCCTTCAGGCTGTTGACGGTTTCGTCGATAAAGCTGTCCATCACCCAATCGCCTTTGCAGCCGCAAACGCCGAAGATAAAGTTTTTGAGCATTTCTTTGCCGAAGGCCGTGTGGGTGACTTCCGGATGGAACTGAACGGCGTAGAGTTTTCTCTCCCTGTTTTCCATCGCGGCGCACGGGCAATCGTAGGTCAGCGCGGTGACTTCGAAGCCGTCCGGAACCCGGGAGATAAAATCCGTGTGGCTCATCCAGACGGTACTCTTGTCGTCCACGCCATCGAAAAGGATGCTTTCCTTTTTGATTTTCAGCTCGATTTTGCCATATTCTGAAACGGGTGCGGTCTCGACCGCACCTCCCGCCATCCACGCCATAAGCTGACAGCCGTAGCAGATGCCGAGGATCGGCACGCCCAGCGACAGTATCTCCTTTGGATAATGGGGAGAACTCATGTCGTAGACGCTGTTGGGGCCGCCGGTAAAAATGATGCCCTTATAATTCTTTTGTTTGATTTGCTCAATGGGCGTTGTGTACGGCAATATCTCCGCATAGACGTTGTTTTCCCTGACGCGCCTTGCGATGAGCTGGTTGTACTGTCCGCCGAAATCGAGCACCAGAATAGATTCTTTCATTTTATCGCCTTTTTATCTGTAAATGATCTCTTCCCTGCCGGGGCCGTTCGACACCATGGTGATCGGGACGCCGATCTCCTTTTCGATGAAGAGAACGTAATCTTTTGCTTCTTTCGGGAGTTTGTCAAATTCTTTTATGCCCCTGACGTCGCACTTGAAGCCGGGGAAAGTTTTAAGCACGGGTTTTGCTTTCTTGAGAAGATGAGTCACGGGGAAATCCTTTGTAATCTCTCCGTCGATGTCATATGCAACGCAGACTTTGATCTCGTCGAGATAGGAAAGGCAGTCGATCGCCGTGAGCACCGCCTGAGTAGCGCCCTGGGCTTCACAGCCGTACCTTGTCGCCACGCAGTCAAACCATCCCATTCGCCTCGGGCGGTGAGTTGTCGCGCCGTATTCGCCTGCGTCGCCGCCGTGAATACGCATCTGCTCGGCTTCTTCGCCGAATATCTCGCTTACAAATTCACCTGCGCCGACAGCGCTGGAATATGCTTTCGTCACGGCAATAATATCCTTGATCTCATACGGAGGAATCCCTGCGCCGACCGCACCGTAACCGGCAAGAGTCGAGGAAGATGTGACCATCGGATAGATGCCGAAGTCGGTATCCTTCAGCGAGCCGAGCTGACCTTCGAGCAGGATATTCTTGCCTTCTTTTATCGCCTGACGGACGATTTTTGCAGTATCGGCAACGTAGGGTTTGACGATCTCGCGGTATTCCATGAGGGTGTTGAAAAGCTCCTGCTCATCGATCCCGTCCTTGCCGTAAACATGGCGGAAGATGAGGTTCTTCAGAGTGCATACGTTGGCAACTTTTTCTTTGAGATATTCCTCGTCAAAAAGCTCGCAGACCTGGAAGCCGATTTTTGCATATTTGTCCGAATAAAACGGAGCTATGCCCGATTTTGTCGAGCCGAACTGTTTGTCGGCGAGGCGCATTTCCTCATATTCGTCGAGCATGATGTGGTAAGGCATCAGGATCTGCGCTCTTTCGGAGACGAGGATTTTCGGCATCGGCACGCCTGCGGCGACGACAGCCTCGAGCTCGTTTTTGAATTTCTTCACGTCAAAAGCAACGCCGTTTCCGATGATGTTGAGAGTGTTCGGGCTGCAAACTCCCGACGGCAGAAGATGCAGGGCAAATTTGCCGTAGTTGTTGATGATAGTGTGTCCGGCATTCGCGCCGCCCTGGAATCTGATGACTATGTCCGCGTCGCCCGCAAACATGTCCGTTATTTTACCTTTTCCTTCATCGCCCCAGTTGGCTCCGACGATCGCTTTTACCATGTTGAGGTTACCTCCGTTTATTTTTAAAAATCACCATATAATTATAATATACACATCTGTGTATGTCAACTTTTTTGAGGAAAAAACAGGACTTTGTTCGCATAAAGTTCAGCGCAATGCGGTTGACATAAAGGCCGAGAAATGGTATCATTCCTTTGCAAGGAAATTCATCGAAGAGAAGGCGAAAAAATGATTGAAAAAATTAAGCAGGAAAGCGTCCGGGCTTTCTCGGAGCTCATCGAAGCGGCGGGTTTGAAATCCGGCGACGTGCTTGTTGTCGGCTGTTCCTCGAGCGAGATCGTCGGCGGCACCATCGGCAAGAATTCAAGCCTTGAAGCAGCGCAGGCTGTTTTTTCGGCGGTTTACCCTCTTGTCAGGGAAAGAGGCATCTTCCTCGCCTGCCAGTGCTGCGAGCATCTCAACAGGGCGCTCATCATCGAAAAGGAGCTCGCCGAAAAGAAAAATCTTGAGATCGTCAGCGTCATTCCGCAACCGAAAGCGGGTGGCTCTTTTGCAACAACGGCTTACGAAAACTTTGTTGAGCCCGTTGCGGTCGAACACATCAAAGCGGACGCCGGCATTGACATCGGCGAGACACTCATCGGAATGCATCTCAAAGACGTCGCCGTCCCCGTGAGGCTGAAAACGAAAAACATCGGTCACGCTAACGTGATCTGCGCCCGCACACGCCCGAAATATATCGGCGGCGGCAGAGCGTTTTACGGTGAAAAATGATGGACGAAAGATTTTTGCGCGAAAAATATCTCATCGGCGAAGACAGCGTTCTGAAACTCCTGTCCTCCCACGTTGCCGTTTTCGGAATCGGCGGGGTGGGCTCGTTTGTTTGCGAGGCTCTCGCGAGGGCAGGCGTCGGCTCGCTGACGCTCGTTGACCGGGATACCGTCAGCATATCGAACATAAACCGCCAGCTCATCGCCCTCGACAGCACCGTCGGGCTTCCCAAAACGCAGGTGATGAAGGAGCGCATTGCGCAAATCAATCCTAAAGCAAAAGTCGTTTGCGAAGACGTTTTTTTCAGGAAAGAAAACGAAGCTGACTTCGATTTTGCCCGATACGATTACGTTGTCGACGCAATCGACACCGTCTCCTCAAAGCTTTGTCTTGTCCGAAACTGCGTCGAAAAAGGCACGCCGATCATCAGCTCGATGGGCACGGGCAACAAGCTCTGCCCCGAAAAGCTGAAGATCGACGACATCAAAAAAACGAGCGTTTGTCCGCTCGCAAGGGTGATGCGCCGTGAGCTCAGGAAGCTCGGCATAGATCATCTCAAAGTCCTTTATTCAACAGAAGAGCCCGTCGAACTCCGGCAAAAAGTGTTCGACAGCGAAACAGGCAAGCAGATCCCCGGCAGCATTTCGTTCGTCCCGTCTGTCGCAGGGCTTATGATCGCAGGAGAAGTTGTAAAAGATCTGATAAAATGAAAATATTCCGTCGGAACTTTCACCGGCGGAATATTTTTCATTATTAAATGTACCAAATCCAGCCGAACAAGAAGATAATGATTATCCACTGCCACCAGGTGTAGCTGACTCTGGCCGGCTCGGCAGGGTCGTCGGGAGACGACGTGAAGGTTGATTTTGCAGTTAAGGTCTGTCCAACGGAGACAAATTTTGCGTCGGAGATATGTTCGCCCGCGCACCTGCCGACGTACCATACTCCGCCCGCGAAAGACGATGTCTTTTTGAAATCGTTGGAGATGAAAACATCGCCGTCGGTGATCGCAGAGATCGCGCTCTTTGCTTTGAGCTTAAAGGAGACTATAACAGTATCGGAGTTCAGCGTTACGGGGTTGTTGCTCTTCGAGCTGTCTGCGGTCCAGGTCGCCGTAACGATCTTATACTTGTTCATCACTGAGCTCTGCGACCAGTAGGATGGGTTGCTGTTGCGCTCCGTGTAAAGCTCTGTTGGGGATTTCCAGTTTCCGTTCGTGACGTAAGAGGACGCCATCGTTCCGGAAAACGTCAGGAAAGATTTGAGGGGCGGCGATTCGCTTGTGTCGAGAAGGGTGAACTTGGTCGAATCATAAATTACAGGAAGTCCGACCACATAGATTTTATAGTTTGTTTTAAGCTTGATGCTGACTTTGATCGTATCGTTTTTTGCAATATTTTTCGTCTTGTCCGCGGTAACGGTAAACTCGGCTTTGTTTGCGCTTTCGTCTGCGGCGAACGAAGCCACGCTCAAAACAGAAACGAGACATAAAACTGCAAGTAAAACGGAAATAATTTTCTTCATACTCATTCCTCCTTTATGTGCATCTTTATTTTATCATATGCACATCTTTTTTTCAACCTTGATTTTTTATTCTTTATAATATATAATAATTGCGGTTGATTTTCAGGAAACCGAAAACAACCGGTCAGTTCGAAACCATCCTGACCTAAAATAAAACTAAGGAGAACAAAAAATGAATAAGAAAAGCAAAAACAGGTACATTGCCCAAACAGCGATTATTGCCGCGCTTTACGCCGCGCTGACTTACGCCCAGGGTCTGCTGCTGCCCGGCAGCACAACCGCCGCAGTGCAATTTCGCGTGTCGGAAGCCCTCAACGTGTTCGCGCTCTTTTCCCCCGCCGCCATACCCGGCTTGACCATCGGCTGTATCATCGCCAACCTTTACAGCATCGGGCAGGGATTGCCGCTCGACATGATCTTCGGCTCGGTCGCGACCCTCGGCGCCACGACGTGCATCTGGTTTTTGCGCAACGCCAAGGTCTTCGGCTATCCGCTGCCTGCCATGCTCATGCCCGCTTTGTGGAACGGTCTGATCGTCGGCTGGGAGATCGAATTCTTCTTTGTTGACGGCCCTTTCAAATCTTTAGGCTTTCTCTTTAACGGCGGTTGTGTAGCCCTCGGCGAACTTGTCGTGATGCTTGTCCTCGGCTCCATCCTGTATTATGCTTTTGAGAAGAGAGGGCTGAAGCACAAGCTGTTCGGACTTGACCCCACTCAATAAAACGGAGCGATCTATGACAAAAAAAGAGCTCGCCTTGAAGGCGGTCGAAGCGTTAAAAAAAGAATATCCGGACGCAACGTGTTCGCTCGTCGCTTCAAATCCGTTTGAGCTTCTCGTTGCAACGCGGCTCTCCGCCCAATGCACCGACGCAAGGGTCAACCTCGTCACGCCCGCTTTGTTTGAAAAATACAAAAGTCTTGAAGATTACGCCTCTGCCGAGATCGCTGACGTGGAAGAAATAATTCGCTCCTGCGGTTTTTACAAGATGAAAGCCGCCGACATAGTGAATATGGCGAAAAAGATCATCGCCGACTTCGATTCAACCGTTCCCGACAACATCGAAGACCTCACCTCACTGCCGGGCGTAGGCAGAAAAACGGCAAACCTCATCTGCGGCGATGTTTATCACAAACCCGCCGTCGTCGCGGACACTCATCTGATACGAATCTCAAATCGCATCGGGCTTGTTGAAACGAAGGATCCCGTCAAGGTCGAACTCAACCTCAAAAAGCTCCTCCCTCCCGAGGAGAGCAACGATTTTTGCCACAGAGTCGTGCTCCACGGCAGGGCTGTTTGCACCGCAAGGAAAGCGAACTGCGAAAACTGCCCGTTATCGGGGTTTTGCAAAAAGAAAATTTAAGGCAACGCCGCACAATTCCCGACATCTTAAAATTGATGCATTGTCAGGGGACGCAGCTCAGGGATAGTCCCCGGCTTGCGTCCCCTTTTATGCTCAAAAAAATGATTCGATCGTCTTTTCACAGTTTTCCGGAGAATATTGCCACCTTGAAATGTGGTCGCCCTCAAAAAAGTATTTGATCTGCGTTTTTTCGCATTCCGCTTCAAAAGAATCGACGATGATCAGCTTGATCTTCATTCTCTGCGGGATAATGCTCTTTATGTAAACGCTGACGCTTTGGTCGCATTTCACGTCGTCCGTGTATTCCGCCAGACCGGCAAGGTTTGGAGTCAGCTCGACGAAGATGCCGTACTTTTCAACAGAGCGAACGATCCCCGGAACGGTGTCGCCGACGTCGAAGCTTGAGCAGTTTTCCTCCCATGTGCCGAGAAGCTCCTTGTGGGACAGGACGATTCTCCCAAGCTCATCGCGGCATTTTACGACGGCTTTGATGTTCTGATTGTGCGAAAACCTGGAGGACGGGTGCGGTATCCTCGAAACCGAGATCCCGTCTATCGGCAGAAGAGCGCTGATCCCTGCGCCGACATCGGCGAAAGCGCCGAAGTTTTCCGTGTGACAGATCTTCGCATCGATCACGTCTCCGCTTCGCAGCGTCGACAGGTATTCGTCCAGGCATCGCCGCTGAACGGCTTTTCGGTTCAGAATCGCGACCGTCTCACCGCTTTCGTCCTGCACAAACTCCTCGACCACAAAGGCGACGGGCTTGTTGACTTTTGAGATGACGGCTATGTCGCGGACGCTCCCGTCGTCAAGACCGAGCGCTCCGTTCTCTCTCGGGATTATTCCTTTCACTGCGCCCAGAGGGACTATCAGATCGTGCTTTGAATCACATTTTATCGCTTTGGCTTCCAGCACTTTGTTCGACGACCGAGCCTCCTGCAGCGTGCGGATGTTCTGGAGATAATACTGGTTTTCCTGCGTGTTTATCAAACTGCCTTCCGGTTGAAATTTCAATTCTTTCGCCCCTTATGTTTAAGTTTTGATTTGGTGTTCACTTTTGATGAAAAGTGTGGTATAATTATAAAGATAACATAAAAACGGTTTGGAGATGAAGAAATGGACGTGCGCCTCGGAGATACGGTCGTGATGAAAAAAAATCACCCCTGCGGGTCAAATTCTTTTTTGGTAACCCGGGTCGGAATGGATTTCAAGCTCAAGTGCGTCAAATGCGGTCACGAGGTCATGATCCCTCGCTCCAAAGCCGAAAAGAATATTCGGCAAATACTTCGTGACGAGTAAAACAAGTCTTTGTATATCAATATTTGCCCGGAGGAAAAAATATGCTTGAAAACCTTTTGAGCGTAGAAAAAAGATTTGAAGAGATCAACGCTCTCGTCTGCCGTCCCGAAGTTGTCAGCGACGTTGAAAAATATACTTCCCTGATCAAAGAGCTCAACCGCATTACCCCGGTGGTCGAAAAATTCCGCGAATACAAAAAAGCCGATCGCGATCACGAAGAGGCGAAAAAGCTCCTCGACGAAGGCGGTCTGAGCAAGGATTTCCGCGAGGTCGTCGAAGAAGAATATGAAACCACGAAATCTCTCAAAGCAAAATGCTCTCAGGAATTGAAAGTCCTGCTCCTGCCCAGAGACCCGAACGACGACAAAAACGTGATCGTTGAGATCCGTGCAGGCGCAGGCGGCGAAGAAGCTTCGCTCTTTGCCGGCGTTCTTTACAGGATGTACACCATGTACGCCGAAAAGAAAAACCTGAAAACCGAGCTGCTTTCCGCCAACGAAACGGAGCTCGGAGGGTTCAAGGAAGTCAGTTTTATGGTCGAAGGCGACGGCGCATATTCAAGATTCAAGTTTGAAAGCGGCGTTCACCGCGTTCAGCGCGTTCCCGAGACTGAATCCCAGGGAAGGATCCACACTTCGACTGTGACCGTTGCGGTTCTGCCGGAGGCTGAGGAAGTCGACGTCGAGATCAATCCCACTGACTTGCAGATCGACACCTTCCGTTCCAGCGGAGCAGGCGGTCAGCACATAAACAAGACCGAATCCGCGATCAGGATAACACATCTCCCAACGGGCACCGTTGTTGAATGCCAGGACGAGAGGAGCCAACACAAAAACAAGGACAAAGCCATGCGTATCCTGCGCTCTAAGATCCTTGAAGCCGAGCGGGAAAAACAGCATTCCGAAATCGCCGGCGAAAGGAAAAGCCAGGTCGGCACGGGCGACCGCAGCGAAAGGATCAGAACCTACAACTATCCTCAGGGACGCGTCAGCGACCACAGGATCGGTCTCACTCTCTACAAGATCGACCAGATACTCAACGGCGACATCGACGAGATCGTCGACGCCCTCATCGCCGCAGACACAGCCGAAAAAATGAAAACCTCTGAAAGTTGATATGAATACACGAGTTTTAAAAATCAATTCCGTCTCACAGCAAAAGGATATCCTGACAGCCGCACAGCTCCTGAAAAACGGCGCTCTTGTCGCCTTGCCGACGGAAACCGTCTACGGGCTCGGCGCAAACGCCCTCGACGAAGAAGCCGTAAAAAGCATTTTCGCCGCCAAGGGCAGACCGCAGGACAATCCTTTGATAGTGCATATAAGCGAATTTGACGAAATATATAATTTGGTGGAAGAAGTTCCTCCAAGCGCAAAATCTCTCGCCGTAAAATACTGGCCCGGCCCCATGACGCTGATACTCAAAAAATCAAAGCTTGTTCCCGACGTTGTCAGCGCAGGGCTCGACACCGTTGCCGTCAGGCTCCCGAACCATGAGGTCACGAGAGCGATCATCAAGGCGGCGGGAGTGCCCGTTGCCGCACCTTCCGCAAATCTTTCCGGAAGCCCGAGCCCCACAACGGCGCAGAGCGTTTTTGAGGACATGAACGGAAAGATTCCTCTCATCGTTGACGGCGGCGCCTGCCGCATCGGCGTAGAATCTACGGTCATCTCTCTGACAGGCGAAAAGCCTTCTATCCTCCGTCCCGGCGGCGTAACTCCCGAACAGATCTCGGAAGTGCTTGGCGACGTAGCGATCGACGACGCTGTTTTTCACAATATCTCAAGCTCCCGAAAAGTCGCGTCCCCCGGCATGAAATACAAGCACTATGCGCCCGCGACAAAGGTCGTCATCGTCAAAGGTGACAGGGAAAAATATTATGATTTTTTAGAAAAACAGTCGGGCAATTTCGGCGCTCTTTGTTTTGAAGAAGACGCATCGAAAGTCAATTGCAAATACGTCTCTTACGGCAAAGAAAGCAATTCCCTTTCCCAATCCAACAGACTTTTCAACGCATTGCGGGAGGTCGACAGCCTCGGCGTTGACGTAGTTTTTGCAAGATACCCGTTCGAGGACGGAATGGGACTCGCCGTGTTGAACAGACTTCTTCGCAGCGCCGCGTTTGAAGTCATCGAGGTGGAATGATGACAGTTATCGGGTTGACCGGGAAAACGGGCTCCGGAAAAAGCTCCGTTTGCGCCGAGCTGAAAAAGACGAACATAGTTTATATCATAGATACCGACGTTTTGGCAAGGAAGATCGTCGAAAAGGATATGCCTGCGCTCAACGAGCTTTGCGGCTTTTTCGGCGGCGACATATTGAACGGCGACGGAACTCTCAACAGAAAAGCTCTCGCAAAAAAGGCTTTTTCTTCAGAGGAAAGCACCGAAAAGCTAAACAGTATCACTCATCCTTACATCACAAAAGAAGTCGGCAAAGAAATCGAATTTGCGAAAGAAAACGGATATGAATTCTGCGTCATCGACGCCGCCGCTTTGCTCGAAAGCGACTGCAAAAGTTTTTGCGACGTCATCGCCGTTGTTGCCGCCGACGAGCAAACTCGTCTGGAGAGGATCCTTGAGCGTGATTCGCTCGACAACGATTCTGCTTTGCAGAGGATCCGCGCGCAAAAAAACGACGAATATTATTTCAAAAATGCCGACATAATTATTATGAATGAAGGCGGCGGGAGTGTTTCGGAAAGCGCCCGCAAGCTGCTTGATTTCGCAAAGGGAAAGATATGAAATTTTTAAAAAGGATCCTGACGTTCTTCGTCATTATCTGCATTTTGTCGGGGTGTGTTTTTTTCGGCGGGAAGTACGCTATGAAGCTGCTTTATCCCCTCGGATATTCGGAAACCGTCAGCCGATACTCCGAAAAATACGGCGTTGAAGAATCGCTGATCTACGCCGTGATCAAATCCGAAAGCAATTTCAGGGAAACCGCTGTTTCCGAAGTCGGTGCGATCGGACTGATGCAGATCACCCCGCACACTTTTGAATGGCTGAAAACCAAAACCGGCGAAAGCCTTGAAGAAAGCGCCCTGTATTCGGGCGAGATCTCAATTAAATACGGGACGTATCTTCTGAAGATCCTGCTCGATGAATTTGACGGCGAGGTGCAAACCGCTGTCGCCGCATACCATGCAGGCATCGGCATCGTCGGCAAATGGATCGAAGACAGCCGGTATTCATCAGACGGTAAAACTCTTTTCTACATACCCTACGACGACACACGGCTCTACGTTGAAAACGTCAAAACGGCAAAAAATATATATGAAAAACTTTATGATATGTGAGGTAAAAAAATGGAAGACGTAAAAGCATTGACAGAAAAGCTTCTGGACACGCAGAAAAACGCCGCTTCGGTCATGACAGCGGAAGAAATCAAAAAAGCCGACGCATACAGCGAGGGCTACAAAGACTTTTTGTTTCGCTGTAAAACGGAACGCGAATGCGTAAGCTTTGCCGAAAAAGCCGCGCAGGCAAACGGCTTTGTCCCCTTTGACAAATCAAAAAAATATGCTCCCGGCGACAAGGTTTATTTTGTCAACCGCGCAAAGGCGATCGTTCTTTGTATTATAGGCAAAAACAGCCTGACCGAAGGAGTTAAGATCGTTGCGGCGCACATCGACTCTCCGAGAGTTGACCTTAAGCAAAATCCGCTTTATGAGGACAACGAGCTTGCCTACTTCAAAACCCACTACTACGGCGGCATCAAAAAATATCAGTGGACGGCGAGACCGCTCTCTTTGCACGGTGTCGTCATGCTCAAAAACGGTGAAAAGGTTGAAGTCAACATCGGCGAAGACGAGGGAGATCCGCGCTTCGTTATCTCCGACCTGCTTCCGCACCTGGCGAGAAACCAAATGAGCAAAAAAGCGAACGAAGTCGTCACGGGCGAAGAACTCAACATCCTCATCGGCAGCCGTCCGTTCAAATCTGACGAAGGCAGCGAGCTCGTAAAGCTCAACGTCATGAGCATCCTCAACGAAAAATACGGCATGACGAATTCGGACTTCCTCACCGCCGAGCTGGAGGCTGTTCCCGCGGGAACGGTCGATGACATCGGATTTGACCGCAGCATGATCGGCGGCTACGGCCACGACGACAGGGTTTGCTCCTACCCTGCCCTGACCGCGATGTTTGAATGTGAAAACCCCGACAACACCGTTCTTTGCGTTCTCACCGACAAGGAGGAGATCGGCAGCGAGGGCAACACAGGTCTTAAATCTGCATACATGGCGTACTTCATCGCCGATCTTGCAAGAATGCAGGGGATTCAGGCGCATGATATTCTCTCAAAGAGCGAATGCCTTTCGGCTGACGTTAACGCCGCATTTGACCCGACTTTTGCCGGAGTTTACGAAAAAAATAACGCCTCTTTTATCAACAAGGGCATTGTAATGACAAAGTATACAGGTGCCGGCGGCAAGAGCGGCACTTCCGACGCAAGCGCTGAGTTCGTTTCAAAGATGAGGACTCTCTTTGACTCCAACGGCGTTATCTGGCAGGCGGGCGAGCTCGGCAAAGTCGACGAAGGCGGCGGCGGAACGGTCGCGAAATACATCGCAAACCTCGACGTTGACGTTGTTGACGTAGGCGTTCCCGTGCTCTCCATGCACGCTCCGTATGAGGTCATTTCAAAAATTGATCTCTTCATGGCGCACAAGGCTTTCGAGGCTTTCTTTAAATCATAAAGAATTTCCCGAAGGGGCTGTCGCATTTGGGTGAAAACGGCGAACCAAAGCGCTGGTTCTTAGATGCATTTTTTCAGATACAACAAAATCAGGATGACCGTAGTTGAAGTTACTCACGGTCATCCTGTGTTTTTTGTGATTTAATTGTTTTTAGCTAAATGCTGCAGTCTCATTCAGTTCTTAAGGCTGTTGAGCGGTGCAGGGATGCGTCCGCCTCTGTTGATGAATTTTGCGGGCGAAGATGTGTTCAGCGGCATCACGGGGCCTTTCCCGAAAAGACCGCCGAAGTTTATCTCCTCGCCGACTTTTTTGCCGATCGCGGGAATCAGCCTGACCGCAGTAGTCTTGGAGTTTATCATACCTATCGCCGCTTCATCTGCGATTATCGCCGCCAGAACTTCCTCGCTCGTGTCGCCGGGGACAACTATCATGTCAAGCCCGACAGAGCAAACCGCCGTCATCGCTTCAAGCTTTTCTATCTTCAGGCAGCCGCTTCGCGCCGCGTCGATCATGCCTGCGTCCTCGCTGACGGGAATAAAAGCTCCCGAAAGGCCGCCGACGTGAGACGAAGCCATAACTCCGCCTTTTTTGACTGCGTCGTTGAGCAGGGCAAGGCATGCTGTAGTTCCGTGCGCTCCGCACTGTTCGAGCCCCATCTCTTCCAGGATATGGGCGACCGAATCGCCGACAGCCGGAGTCGGGACAAGGCTGAGGTCAACTATTCCGAACGGCACATTAAGCCTCTTCGACGCTTCCCCTGCAACAAGCTGTCCCATTCTCGTGATTTTGAAAGCCGTCTTTTTGACGGTGTCGGCGATCTGAGTAATATCTGCATCCGGGATCTTGGAAAGCGCGCTTCTTACAACACCGGGGCCCGAAACTCCGACGTTGATAACGCATTCCGCCTCACCTGCGCCGTGGAAAGCTCCCGCCATAAACGGGTTGTCGTCGGGGGCGTTGCACAAAACAACAAGCTTTGAAGCTCCAACGCAATCTCTGTCAGCGGTGAGCTCGGCGCTCTTTTTGATTATTGTTCCCATCAGCTTTACAGCGTCCATGTTGATGCCCGCTTTGGTCGAGCCGATGTTTACGCTCGAGCAGATCCTGTCCGTCACGCTGAGCGCTTCGGGTATGCTGTTGATGAGAGCCTCATCGCCGTTTGCGAAGCCCTTCTGGACGAGCGCGGAATAGCCGCCGATGAAGTTGACTCCGACCGCTTTCGCCGCTTTTTCAAGCGCGAGGGCATATTTTATCGGATCGCCCCCCGAAGACGCGACGAGCATCGAGATCGGCGTTACGGCAATGCGCTTGTTTATAATCGGAATGCCATACTGCATTTCAATTTCTTCGCCCGTTTTGACGAGATCCTTCGCAAGGCGGGTGATTTTTTCATAGACCTTTGAACACGCCGAGTCAACGTCCGAATCGGCGCAATCGAGCAGAGAAATGCCCATCGTGATGGTTCTGATGTCAAGGTGCTCGTTTTCGATCATGCTGATCGTTTCAAGTATGTCGCCGGTGTTAATCATGTCTGTTTTAACCTCTTCAAATATGGTGCATTGAATCAAAAACGTCGGCGTGCATGGTATGTATTACAAGCCCCATTTTTTCGCCTTCGCTCTTGAGCGTTCCGGAAAATTTTGCAAAATCAGTGTTTTCACCCTTTGCTTCAACAAGCATGATCATGCAGAACATATCCTGCAAGATCGTCTGGGAAACCTCTTCGACGTTCATGCCGTTCTCGGCGCAAACGCTCGAAACTTTTGCGAGTATTCCGACTGTATCTTTTCCGACAACGGTAACAACTGCTTTCATTTTTATACCTCCGACTTAACTGTTATACTTCGCCATGGCTTCTTCGGTTTTATCCTCGACCATCAGCTCGATGATATTTTCGGTGTCCTGCGCCGTTTTGCGCATCTCCAAAAGCTCCTCTTTTGTAAAAGGCTTCAGCACCCAATCCGCAAGATCCCAGTCTTCATCAGGTTTTTTGCCGACCCCGATTTTGACGCGCTGGAATTCATCGCTGTTGAGGTGATAAATGATGCTCTTGATCCCGTTATGACCGCCGGCGGAGCCTTTGCGCCTTATCCTGATCCTGCCCAGGTCGAGCGATACGTCGTCAAAGATCACGATGATCCTTTCCGGCGGAATCTTGTAAAAGTCAGCGCAATCGCGCACAGCCTCGCCGCTGTTGTTCATGAACGTCTGCGGTTTGAGGAGGATGCAGCGCTTTGAGCCGATCCTGCAATCTGTCAGCAACGACTTGAACTTCAGCTTGTTGATCTTGAGGCCGTGGTCATCGGCGAAAAGATCGAGGCACATGAAGCCTGCGTTATGCTTTGTGAACTGATATTTTGTCCCGGGGTTTCCCAGCCCGACTATGAGGTAGTCGAAGCTGCCCGACAAAAACTCTTTTTTCTTTCGTCCAAACATTTTTATTTCATTCTTCTGTAAGGTTTTTTTCTTATAACCCACTCGTGTTTGTTTACCTGCCTGTTTCTTGCGATCGCAAGAGCGTTTTCCGGCACGTCCTCGACTATTGTCGAGCCTGCCGCAACGTAGGCGTCTTTTCCGATCCTGACGGGGGAAACGATGTTCGTGCCGCAGCCGATAAACGAGCCGTCGCCGATAACGGAGCGGTGCTTGTTCCTGCCGTCAAAGTTGACCGTGGCGCAACCGCAGCCAAAGTTGACATCCTCGCCGACATCGCTGTCGCCGACATAAGTCAGATGAGAAACTTTCGTTTCGTTGCCGATGACCGAATTTTTCAGCTCTACGAAGTTGCCGACTCTTGTGTTGTCGCCGACGGTGCAGTTGGGCCTGATCCTGACAAATGGCCCGATCTCTGCATTGTTCCCGATCTTTGAATCGTAGCAGTATGAGTTCTGAACAAGAGTGCCGTCGCCGACGGTGCAGTTGCTTATAACGCTGTTGGGGCCAATCTCGCAGTTTGAGCCGATCTTTGTGCCGGGTTTGAGAGTTGTTGACTGGAGGATCACCGTTTCGCTTCCGATCTCAACGCCGGGGCAGATAACGACCTCGTTTGTGAAGGGAATGGAAACACCGTTTGAGAGGTGTTTGTTCAGTTCTTTTTCCCTTGCGATCTCGTTGAGCTGCGCGAGCTGCGCCCTGTCGTTTGCTCCGAGCACTATTTCGCCGCTGTCGGCGACGAAAGCGCCGACTCTGTCGTTGGATAGCTTCAAAATCTCGATGGCATCGGTGAGGTAATATTCTTTTCCGTCTTCGGACTGTTCTCTGATTTTTATTAGAGTGTCAAGAGCGATGAGAACTTTTTCGCTCCTGAACCAATATGCACCGGAGTTAACTTCTTTGATCGCCTTCTCTTTTTCGTCCGCCTCTTTTTGCTCGACGATCTTCAGCAGGTCGCCGCTTTCATCCCTGACGATCCTGCCGTAGCCGAAGGGGTTATCGATCTCCGCCGTGATGACCGTTGCGGCAAAGCCGTTTTCTTCGTGGTAGGAGAGCGCATTTCTGACGGTGTTGCTGTCGATGAACGGAGCATCTCCGTTGAGAACAAGCACGTTGCTGCCGGAGTGCTTTTCGATGAACTCCTTTGCCTGGTAAACGGCGTGCCCCGTTCCGAGGCGCTGAGGCTGTTGGACTGTCTCGAACTTTCCGCCGAGGTGATCGACGAGCACATTGCCGAGATGTCCCGTCACAACGCAGATGTCCTCGATCCCGCTCTCGATCAGGCAATCGGTCACCCAATCGATCATCGGTTTAAACAAAACCTCCGCCATAGCTTTCGGCAGTTTTGATTTCATTCTCGTTCCTTCGCCCGCTGCAAGGATAACGGCACAGTTTTTGATCATGAAATAATCATCCTTTCGTTACATCGATTCCGGAGCGTCAATTTTGAGCATATTGAGAATATTCTTTATTGTGTCCCTGACGCAAATGCAAAGATAAACTCTCGCCTGCATCAGTTTTTCATCGTCGCAGACAACTCTGCATGAATTATAAAATTTATGGAAAAGGGTGGCAAGCTCGATAACGTATCTGGTGATTTTTGCCGGGTCATAGTTCCTGACCGCCGTTATGATCTCGCCCGTGAGGGACGCAAGATGAAGAACAAGCTCTTTTTCCGTCTCGTCCGTCAAAAGCTCCAGCTCCTCGTTGGAGCAATCTCTGATCTCGATGCCGTCCGCTTTGATTTTCTTGAGAATGCTGCAAATCCTCGCGTGGGCGTATTGGCAATAGTAAACCGGATTTTTGGAGCTCTGTTCAACCGCAAGGTCGAGGTCAAACTCCATCTGCGAACCGGCTTCTCTCATGTTGAAAAGGAATCTTGAAGCGTCGACGGGGATCTCTTCCAAAAGGTCGACAAGCGAGATCGCTTTGCCTGTACGTTTTGACATTCTGACAACTTCGCCGCCCCTTGTCAGGCGTACGAGCTGCATGAGGATAACGTCAAGCTTGTCGCCGTTTTCGCCAATGGAATCGAGCGCGGCTTTCATCCTCGCGACGTGGCCGTGATGGTCGGCGCCCCAGATGTCGATCGCCTTGTCGAACCCTCTGACCTTGAGCTTGTTGCGGTGGTAGGCGATGTCGGCGGCAAAATAAGTCGGATTTCCGTTGGCTCTGATGAGCACGTCGTCCTTGAGCTCAAGCTTTTCGATCGCTTCGTCGCTCATTCCGCTGAGTTTCAGCTTTGCTGTCTGAACTTCCTTGTTTTTATACCAGAGAGCGCCGTCCTTTTCGTAAGTCAGCCCTTTTTCCTTCATGATCCCGATCGTCTCGGCAAGCTCGCCGTCCTCGTGGACGGTGCTTTCGTGGAACCACTTGTCGTAAACGATCCTGTATTTTTCAAGCGTCGTTTTCATGTTTGCGATGTTTTTGGGCAAAGCGTAATCGATGAGCGCTTTCTGCCTTTCTTTTTCATCCTTGCCGATGAACGAATCGCCGTAAACGTCGTAAAATTCTTTCGCTCTTTCGATAATATCCTCGCCGTGATAGCTGTCCTCGGGGAGCTCTGCGGCGTCCTCGCCCAGACAGATCTGCTGATAGCGGATGTCAAGCGAAAGCCCGAATTTTTCGATCTGATTTCCGGCGTCGTTGATATAAAACTCCCTCGTTACGTCATATCCTGCGGCCTCCATTATCGCCGCAAGGCAGTCGCCGAGCGCGCCTCCCCTGGCATTTCCCATGTGCATGGGGCCCGTCGGGTTGGCGGAAACAAATTCAACGTTGATCTTTTTGCCTTTGCCGTAGTCGGACTTGCCGTAATCTTTGCCGCAGGCGATAACGTCCTTGAGAACGTCGGCATAAAAAGAATTGTTAAGATAAAAATTCAAAAATCCCGGTCCCGCAACCTCGCATCTGTCGAGATACGTTCCGTCAAGGATAAGGTTGTCGAGGATGGTCTGGGCTATCTGCCTCGGAGCAAGCCTGAACGCTCTCGCCGAAGACATTGCAACGTTTGAGGAATAGTCGCCGTTTTTGCGGTCGGCGGGAACTTCGATGTTGAAGTCCTCTATCGTCTGCGCAGGAAGCTGACCGTTTGCGACAGCCCTGCCCAGAGAGGAAAGAATCGCCTCCCTGATTTGATCCTGTGCTTCTTTTACAAGCTTTGACATTTTATTCTCCTTATGCGTTTTTTACTGTTATGGTAAGTTCGTTTTCGGAAACGAGGTCGGAGTTGAAATCCAGAGTGTAGGAAAACTTCAAGACCCCTTCGCCTTCACAAACTGTCGAATGCACGTTCTTTGTGTAAACGCCGAGCATCAGCTCGCCGGCGGGAGTGCTGTAAAAGCAGTTGTGCCTTTTGCCCTGTTCCATAATAAGCTGCGTGGCAAAAGACCTGCCGCTTCGCGTCATTATTACAGCGTTCTTGTCCTTGACGTTGAGCGACACTTCGCACCCGTCAAGCTCCCCCGTTTCGCAATACTTTATGGTATAATCGTTTTCATCGCCCTCAAAAGTGGCGACCGAAACGATCTTCGTTCCTTCACTTTCGCCGTCAACCTCGTGGCGATCAACGAGCTCGATTATTACGTCCTTTTTCATCTCAGCACCATTTTTCTTCCGCAAGGCATATGAGTCTGTCAAGAAGCTCGGGGTACGGCACGCCGGAATGCTCCATCATTTTCGGGTACATGCTGATCGACGTAAATCCGGGGATGGTATTCGGCTCGTTGAGCATGACGCAGCCGTCGGATCTTCTGACAAAAAAGTCTATCCTCGCAAAACCCGAACAGCCGAGGAATTTGTAAACCTCGAGTGCCGTTTGGCGCACTTCCTGCAATTTTTCTTCGCTCAGCTCGGCGGGGATCTTCAGTTCGCTCTGGGCGCTTATGTATTTTGCTTCATAGTCGTAAAAATCATTGCACGGGACGATCTCGCCCGGAACCGAAACGAAAACTTCCTCGTTGCCGAGGACGGCGCATTCTATCTCCTGCCCGACAACGGCTTCCTCCAGCACGACCTTGTTGTCGTAAGCGAAAGCCTTGCTGATCGCTTCTTTCAGGCTTTGGGCGTCGTAAGCTTTTGAAATTCCGACGGACGATCCTGCGTTGGCGGGTTTTACAAAGATCGGATAGCCGAGCTTTTCGGCGGCTTTTTTCACATATGCGTCGGGATCGGCGACAAAAGCGTGCTTCAGGATCTGATCCCACTTCGCCTGGGCGATCCCGGCGGCGTCGGCCATGATATTGGTCAGCGCTTTGTCCATGCAGATGCCGGAGCTGACGCAGTCGCATCCGACGCAGGGAATCCCTGCGATCTGCATAAATCCCTGGATCGTTCCATCCTCGCCGTTCGCGCCGTGGAGCACGGGGAACACAACGTCGACATAGATTTTTTCCGTCCCGCCGTTTTCAAAAACAATGATACCGTGGTCTTTCCTGTCGGGGGAAACGATGGCGGGCACGCAGTTTGCCTTGTCCTCAAGCCATTTGTCCTCGGGCAAAAGCGAAACGTCGCCCGAAAATTTCAGCCATCTGCCGTCTTTTGTGATCCCGATGGGCACAACGCGGTATTTTTCCTGCGGAATATTGTTGATGACGCTCATAGCGGACACAGTGCTCACATCGTGCTCGCTTGAAACGCCTCCGAAAAGAACAACAACTGTTTTCATCCTTTTGGGACACCTCCGAAAAATCAAACCTGGGGCAAGATGCGTTTTCTCTGCTTGGGCGGTTTATATCTCGGCGGATTGTCAAGAAGGAACTGCGCCTTTTTGCCGGACCTGGTGGACAGGTATTTGTTGACGTTGATGACCGCAGAGGCAAGCTCAGGATCCATGTAGTCGACGCAGGAAGCCAGAAGCTCGGTGTCGTTGTTGAGCTTTGAGAGTATCGTTACGACGATTATGCTCTGGGTTTCGTTCGTGCCGTCGAGGTAAATGTCGTTGAAGATGTTGAAAAGCTTTTTCATCTGAGTTTTGTCGTTAGACTTGATCACGTCGATCGCGGCGTAGGCATATTCGTTGAAGAATTCGTCCGGCAAGAATTCGCCGTAGGTGTCGATATTCCTCTTGTACTCCTCGCGAAGCTCGGGGAACATTACCGTATACCTGCTTGCGAGAGTTGCAGGGTCGTAGTAGCTTGAGCCGTTTTTTGCGGCGGATTTTGAAACCGTCGGGGGAAGCTTAATGTCGGAAATATTCTTGATGGTTTTGTTGTATTTGAAGTTTTCTTCGATGCTGTCGTTGATCTCGTTGACAAGATACTTGAGATCCTTTTCGTCAGCCGTACCGACCTCAAAAAACGAGGCGGAAACGTCGCTGAACTTGACTTCCTCGCCCTCGCCTGCGGGGGCGACAACGCCGAAAATCGCCTTGTTGTCGGCAAACCTGATCCTGAACGATCCGAAGTCCGATTTGTAGGCAAGGCAATATCCGTTCTCGTCCTTCGACGCCGCAGGGAACTTGTCGAACGGAGTCTCGGGTTTCACGAGTTCGAATTTTCTCTCCGCGGTTTTTTCGCTGATCCCGTTTTGTACAGCCTGCAAGATGTTTTGAATATCCATGTTGTTACTCCTTTTCAAAAAAGCCGAGCGAACCGGCTTCGACTGTATTTGTGTGCATATACAGTTATTATATCACGTATTTATCCTTTTGTCACTGTAAAACGCAAAGTTTATGTAAAAGTTTTGAAAAAATATTTTGTCTGATTTGGTAAAAAGATAAAAAAGGCGACGGCGTTTTGTCCGTCACCGTCGTCTTTGAGCTGTGTTTTGATTTTTCGGGATAGTGCGTCAGCCCGCTCTACATTTTTATTTCGCCGTGCTCCTTTTCGTATTTTTCAATGCAGTCGCGGATAAGGATCAGAATCTGACTGTTCGCCGAGCGCCCCTCATAGTCCGCAACAACGTGCAGCTTGTTTAGCATTTTGCTGTCAATTCGTATAGATAAACTCTTTATAGACATAAAATAACCTCATTTCATATTTAATATGACTTGATTTTATGACTATTATTCAATATAATGTACACAATGGGCACATTATATATCTATTTTATATCTACAGGGGTTGTATTATGGGAAAGATTTGCAGTGGATTCGGCAACAGCGATACGTCGGAGGCGCTCATGCCGAAGCTCGTACAGGCGCTTGAATATGCCGTCAGCGAGGGTTGCGACACGTTTTATCTCGGCAAAATGGGCAATTTTGATTCAATGATGAAAAGGGCAACGGGTGAATTAAAAAAGAAATATCCTCATATCGAGCGTATCCTTGTCATCCCCTACATCACAAAAAGCCTTGAGCAAAACAAACGCGATTACGAAAGGGAGTACGATTTTATCCTCCTTCCGCATGAAATCGTGCCTGTGCCGCCGAAATATGCGATCATCCGAAAAAACGAGTGGGTCATCGACAACAGCGACATCGTCATCGCCTGCGCCCTCAATCCTTACCGCGGCGCTGGTAAGGCCGTCGACTATGCAAAAAGAAAAGGGAAGCATATGATAAACATCAGCCCTGACGAGTCGCAATGCCCCGAAACCGACACATGATCGGCGTCAGACTTTGGCCGGAACAACCGCGAAGTCATTTTGCAATCAGGTCGGTTTTTCCGAAAAAAATGCGAAAAGCCTATTATAAAAAAAATGAGATGATGCGTTGCAATGACCATCATCTCATTATTTTGCTTTTTCAAGCGGTTTGCACTTTATGCTTCTTCAAAAGCGTCCTTGTCAAGTCCGCAAACGGGGCAGACAAAATCTTCGGGAAGATCTTCCCAAGCTGTGCCGGGAGCAATGCCGTTGTCGGGATCGCCGATTTCAGGATCGTATTCATATCCGCAGGGACAAACGTATTTCATATTATTCACCTCGTATGTATTTTAAAAATATCTCTTCAAAAGGCCTTCAAACGCCTTGCCGTGTCTTGCTTCGTCTCTTGCCATCTCGTGAACTGTGTCGTGGATAGCGTCAAGGTTGAGAGCTTTTGCTCTCTTCGCAAGGTCGGCCTTGCCTGCCGTTGCGCCGTTTTCTGCGTCGATTCTCATTTCAAGGTTTTTCTTCGTGCTGTCTGTCAGGACTTCGCCGAGAAGTTCCGCAAATTTTGCGGCGTGTTCAGCTTCTTCCCAAGCGGCTTTTTCCCAATAGGCGCCGATCTCGGGATAGCCTTCTCTGTAAGCCACTCTGCTCATTGCAAGATACATTCCGACTTCGGAACATTCGCCGTTAAAGTTTGAGCGAAGATCCTCGATGATGTCTTCCGGAGCACCCTGAGCTACGCCGACAACGTGCTCTGCCGCCCATTCACGATCGCCTGTCTGCTCTGTGAATTTTTCGGCAGGAGCTTTGCATACGGGGCACTGATCGGGAGCGCTGTCGCCCTCGTGAACATAGCCGCAAACGCTGCATACAAATTTTTTCATAAACTTTTCCTCCGTTAAAGTATTGTTACGGTATTCTTCCAAGTCAAAAGACGTATCCCTGACTTAATTATATTGTATTTTATTATCCATATTTTGTCAATAAGTATATAAAAACTTTTTGTAAACATATACTTGTTTCGGGTGAAAAACATGAAATATCTCTCGTCTTTGCTTATTGTCCTGCTTGTTTTGCTGTGCGGATGCGAAAACAAAGCCGAAAACGGCGGCAATCGGGACAGCTCCGACGAAATTCGCGGAGTATGGATCAGCGTTTTTGATATGCCGCTCCCGGTCGAAACCGAAGAAAAATTTTCGGAAGATATTGAAAATATGTTTTCCGATATACAGAACAAAAACTTCAACAACGTCTTTGTCCAGGTCAGAGCGTACTGCGACGCATTTTATCGCTCCGGCATCTTCCCGTTGAGCAAATTTCTCACCGGCGTTCAGGGCAAAGATCCGGGGTTTGACCCGATGGAAATAATGATAACATGCGCTCACGCTCACAATCTGAAGTTCCACGCATGGATCAACCCGTACAGGATCCTTTCCGAGAACGATCCTTCAAAGCTGTGCATTTCAAACCCGGCTTTGAAATTCATTGAACAGGACGATGGTAGCGTTTACAGGTGCGAAAGCGGGATCTATTTCAACCCTGCGTCGGTCGGGGCGCAGAAGCTGATCCTTGACGGCATCCGTGAGATTGTCGAAAACTACAACGTTGACGGGATCCACATCGACGACTATTTTTATCCCTCCACCGACGAAAACATCGACAAAAAACAGTTTGACAGTTACAGTGGGAAGCTGTCCCTTGACGAATGGCGGATGATGAATGTCAGCAGCTTTGTCAGCGGTATGTACAGCGCCGTGAAATCCGCAAGCAAAGACGTCCTTGTCAGCGTCAGCCCATCTGGCGACGTCGAGAGCAACTATGCCTCCCACTTCGCCGACGTGAAAAGATGGCTGGCGACAGAAGGGTACGCGGATCTCATCATTCCACAGATCTATTTCGGATTTGAAAACGAGGAAAATCCTTTTGAAAAAACGCTTGCTCAGTGGAAGAATCTACCCCGTAGCGAAAACGTCGGGCTCTCCGTCGGGCTTGCCCTTTACAAGGGCGGAAAAGAGGACGAATTTGCCGGCTCCGGCAAAAAGGAATGGCTTGAAAACTCCGACATAATAAAACGCCAGGCAGAGCTGACGAAAGATCTCGGTTACGTCATGTATTCCTATTCCTACACTTCAAACAACACCGAATGGGAAAACTTCTTCGGAAAATGATCATCTGCAGATCACTTTTTTGCGGATGAACGAGCTTAACACAAACGCCGGCACGCAAAGCATAAACCACACCGCCGCATATTTCGGGCAAACCTGCCCCATGACGTTATATTTTATCCCCGAATAATCCCACACCTGCATGTTTAACCTCACGTTCACGATATATCCGCACAAGAATTCCATCGACGAAATTATCGCGCTCCCCGCAAAGCATTTTAAAACGTAGTTCCTTTTTTCCGTCACCATGTCAAGAAAATAGAGCAGCGAAAACACCGTCCCGCCCAGCAAAATCATCGTCCAGTGGGTGTGGCCGCGAAACACCACCTCCAGCAGCCCATACATCACCGAGCCGAATGAAAAAACAATAAAATATTCGGACGTCCTTTTCATTAAAATCACCGAATTTATTTTTTGAAAACATTGTTTGATTTATCAGTAGAAAAATATGTTTCTGCATTTGATTTTTTTTGATAAAGTTGGTATAATGCTTTTATAAAATAAATTTTCAGGGTGAACCAATGAAAAAAGATAAAATCAGAAATTTCTCCATCATCGCTCATATCGACCACGGCAAGTCAACTCTCGCGGACAGATTGCTCGAGTTGACCGACTCCGTTGCGCTCAGAGATATGCAGGATCAGCTCTTGGACAACATGGATCTCGAAAGAGAGCGCGGGATCACCATCAAATCCCACGCCGTAAAGCTCGACTACAAGGCCAAGGACGGCGAAACTTATTTCCTCAACCTCATCGACACTCCCGGCCACGTCGACTTCAACTATGAGGTCTCCAGGTCGCTTGCCGCCTGTGAGGGCGCTGTGCTCATCACCGACGCTTCTCAAGGCATTGAGGCGCAAACCCTTGCCAACACTTATCTCGCGCTCGACCACGATCTTGAGCTTGTCCCCGTCATCAACAAAATCGACCTGCCCTCCGCCGAGCCCGACCGAGTTTGCGCGGAGATCGAAGACGTTATAGGTCTGGATTGCTCCGAGGCTCCGAGGGTGAGCGCCAAAACGGGCGAAAACGTTGAACAGGTGCTTGAAAAAATCGTTTCCGACATCCCTGCTCCCGAGGCCAACGACGACGCTCCTCTACGCGCGCTGATCTTCGACTCGATCTACGACAGCTACAGAGGCGTCATCGTCTACGTCAGGATCATGGACGGGAAGATCAAACCCGGCGACACGATGAGGATGATGGCTACCGGCGCGGAATTCAACGTCGTTGACGTCGGATATATGAGAGCACAGGGCATGGAGAGCGCAAAAGAGCTTTCCTCCGGCGAAGTCGGCTATATCACAGCCTCGATCAAAACCGTCAGCGACGCGCGAGTCGGCGACACCGTCACCCTCGCTTCAAACCCCGCCGCCGAGCCTCTGCCCGGCTACAGGAAAGCCAATCCCATGGTTTTCTGCGGGATTTACCCCGCCGACGGCGCAGATTACGAAAACCTGCGCGATGCGCTTGAAAAGCTACAGCTGAACGACGCCGCTCTGTCCTACGAGCCCGAAACGTCGGGCGCGCTCGGATTCGGCTTCAGATGCGGTTTCCTCGGGCTTCTCCACCTTGAAATCATTCAGGAAAGGCTTGAGAGGGAATACGACCTCGACCTCGTCACAACAGTCCCGAGCGTCGTTTACAAGATCTACATGACCGACGGCAGTGTCGTTGAGATCGACAACCCAACCCACTACCCCGACCCCGCAAGGATCGACCATTGCGAAGAACCCGTCACAAATGCGCACATCTATTCCCCCTCCGAATACGTCGGCACGATAATGGAGCTGTGCCAGGAAAAGCGCGGCGTTTTCAAGGACATGACCTACATCACGGGCGAAAGGGTCGACATCCACTATATCCTCCCTCTCAACGAAATAATCTATGATTTCTTCGACAGCCTGAAATCCAGAACAAAGGGCTACGCCTCTTTCGACTACGAAATATCCGGCTATCAGCAGTCCAAGCTCGTCAAGCTGGACGTGCTGCTCAACGGCGACATGGTCGACGCGCTTTCGTTCATCATCCATTCGGACAAGGCTTACGGCCGCGCCAGAAAGATCGCGGAAAAGCTGAAGGAGAATATCCCGAGACAGATGTTTGAGATCCCGATCCAGCTTTCCGTCGGCGGAAAAATTATCGCAAGAGAAACGGTCAAGGCGATGAGGAAAGACGTTCTTGCAAAATGCTACGGCGGCGACATCACCCGAAAGAAAAAGCTTCTGGAAAAGCAAAAAGAAGGCAAAAAACGTATGCGCCAGTTCGGCAGCGTCGAGGTTCCGCAGGAAGCGTTTATGGCTGTACTCAAACTTGATGACTAATATCAGATCCCACGGCAATGATAGCTGTGGGATTCTTTGTTACGTTTTTACCGTTTGGATTTGCCATAATTTTGTTGACATATCCCTTGCCAAGTGGTAAAATTGTTTCAAATTTTACACTGCAAGGAGTGTGTTGAACATGATAGGACTCGGAACATGGAAATGCACAATAAACCATTCTTTTTATTCCGGAGGAGCGACTCTCGTTATCAGAGAAAAGGATGGCGAATATGATTTCGTTGCAACGCTCGACGACGACTCCACGATGCCCGCTTACACGGTTTCAAACGTCACCGAAAACGGCAACCGCCTTGAAGGCGAAATCAAGATAAAACTCATCCCGATGAAAATGAAGTTTCGCGCTGAATTCAACGGCGACAGGATGAACGGCACGATCACCATCCCCTTTGTCGGCGAAGTCACGCTTGAAGACGCGGTAAAAGTTGACTGATCCTGTAATGTCGAAGAATGTCAAAAGGCGGTTCCCTCAAGGGGGAGCCGCCTTTTTTCTTGCCTGTTGTTTTATTGCCTCTCAAACTCTTTTGCAACTTTTGTAAGCAACTCTCTGATCGGCAAATGCTGGGGGCATTCTTTTTCGCATCTGCCGCATCTGATGCATTCGCTGGCTTTCGGATGATCTTCAGTGCAGAGTGTTTCGTAGTACATATCCTGATTCCAATCGCCGAACGCCGTCTTCGCGTTGTAGCACGAAAACATGTCGGGGATCAGGATCTGCTGTGGGCATACGCTCATGCAATATCGGCAGGTTGTGCATTTTATGATGTTGATGTCCCGGAAAATCTCGCAAACCTTCTCAACTGCAGCAAGTTCTTCGCTTCCGAGGGGATGAAAAACCTTCATAAAGGAGACGTTGTCTTCCATCTGACCGATCGTGCTCATGCCGGAGAGCACCATCACCACGTTTTCAAATCCTGCCGCAAAGCGTATCGCATAGGATGCGTAGCTGCCGCCGTGAAGGCGATCAAAAAACTGTTTTGCCGCAGCCGGCAGGTCGACAAGGCTTCCTCCCTTGACGGGCTCCATCACGATCACTTCTTTGCCGTGTTTGCAGCAGACCTCGTAGCACTTTCTACCCTGAACGGCAACGTCGTCATAGTCGAGATAGTTCAGCTGTATCTGGACGATCTCAACTTCGGGGTAATCGTTCAGGATCTGATCGAGCACTTGTGCCGTGTCGTGGAAGGATATCCCGACGTGCCTGATCTTACCTTCTTTTTTCAGTTCAAAAGCTGTCTCATATGCACGGCATTTTTTGTATTTATTGTAATTGTCGGCATTCTGCGCGTGCATGAGATAATAGTCAAAATAATCGACTCCGCACCATTCGAGCTGTTTTTCAAAAAACGGTCTGATGTCCTCCTCGGAATCAAAATACATGTCGGTCAGCTTGTTCGTCAGCTGATAGCTCTCCCTCGGATAGCGTGAAGTCACGCATTCTTTGATGGCTGTCTCGCTCTGCCCGTCAATGTAGCAGTGGGCCGTATCATAGTACGTGAAGCCGTTTTCCATGAAACAGTCGACCATTTCCTTCGTCTGGGGGATGTCGACCTTATCGCCTTTCATCGGCAATCTCATGCAACCGAAGCCGAATTTCTTTTCAGAAGTCATGTTTTACCTCTCTAAATTTCAAAATGAAGGGGTATTCCGTTTTCTGTTATCATCGTCACTTCACCCTCGATGAGCGGCAGGAAATATCCGATTGCGTCGTCAAGGACGTTGTTTTTCTTTTCGTTGAGCCATTCTTTGCAGAACGGTTTTTCGTTGTTTGCAACCTTTTTCGCTTCGACGGCCTTGTAGTCAACTTTGTACGGCTTATCGTTGATGCGCTCGATAGTGATCATAACTCCGCTTGCGCCCGAAAGAGCCTGTTTTACAGCCTGTGCGCCGACTTCCTCGGCTTCCTCAAGATCGGTGCGCGAAGCAAAGTGGGAAGCGCATCTTTGAAGCACGTTCAACTCAACAGACCTGACTTTACAACCGATCCTGTCCTTTACGATGTTTTCAAGCTGTTTGCCGATACCGCCGAGGTTTTTGTGACCAAAGCCGTCGGGTCTCGAAGTCACCTGAGCTGTGTCATCATCAAGCTCAATGCCCTCTGAAACGGCGATGATGACGACGTTTTCCTTCGACAGCTCATGCTTTACGTCCTCGATGAAGCTTTCAACCTTGAAATCGCCCTCGGGGAGGTAGATCAGCTGCGGCTTGTTGATGCCGTTTGCCCTGAGCGCCACGGTCGAAGCCGCGAGCCAGCCCGCCTGCCTGCCCATGATTTCAATTATCATGACGGATTTCAGGTCGTAGACGCTTGTGTCCCTGATGATCTCGTTGGTCGTGGTCAGGACATATTTCGCCGCAGAACCGAAGCCGGGCGTATGGTCGGTTTCAACAAGGTCGTTGTCGATCGTCTTGGGTATGCCGATAAATCTGACGTCGCTGCCTTTTTTTGAAAAATATTCGTCAAGCTTTGCGACGGTATCCATCGAATCGTTGCCGCCGATGTAGAAAAAAACGTCGATCGAATGCTTTTTGAGGCATTCTTCGATTTTCAGATAAGGCGCATCGTCCGTTCTGTAGTCCGGTAACTTATACCTGCAAGAGCCGAGCGCCGACGACGGCGTTCTGATAAGAAGCTCGAAATCTCCGTCGTTTTTCATCACGTCGTTGAGCAAAACGAGGTTGTCGCAAATGATCCCCTCGATGCCGTTCCTTGAGCCGAAAACTTTTTCGATTTTTTCCTCTTTAAAAGCTTGTCTGACAACGCCCGCAAGGGACGCATTGATCGCGCAGGTCGGACCGCCCGACTGTGCAACGGCTATGTTCATAAAAATCACTCCTAAGCTAAATCTGATGAAAAAAATTCTGCCGACATTTTCACGCCGGCAGAATCGTTTTTTTATTCTATGGGTTCAAAATCTGCGACGCCATGTTTGCAAAGCGGACAAATGAAATCATCGGGAAGCTCGTCGCCCTCATAGACGTAACCGCAGACCTTGCAGACGAATCCTTTTTTGCCCTCGGTTTCGGGCTTGGGTTTGACATTGTTCTGATAATATGTGTAAGTCATCGTCTCTCTGTCGGAAGTCACTCTCGCCTCTGCAACGGAGCAGATGAACATTCCGTGGGTGTCAAGGTCGATATAATTCTCGACTTTGAGCGACAGGACGGAGTTGATGTATCTCGGGAGAATGATGAGACCGTTGTCCGACCTCGGGCATTCCATGTTTGCAAACTTGTCAACGGTCCTTCCGCTCTGGAAGCCAAACGTTTCAAATACGGAGAACGGTGCGTCAACGGAAAGGCAGTTGACGTTCATGATGCCCGTCTGCTTGATGACGTGGTGGGAATAGTTCTGCTTGTTTATCGTAACGGCGACTCTGTTGGGAGTGTTCGTGACCTGTGTTACGGTGTTGACGATAAGTCCGTTGTCTTTCTTGCCGTCGTTGGACGTAACAACGTAAAGGCCGTAGCCGATGTTGAAAAGCGCGGTGAGATCGTTCTTGTTTGCCGTCTCGCTGTTTTGCGCGATATAATCCTTGCAAAGCTCGTCGGCAAGGCTTTCGATTTCCTGCTTGTTGATGTCGTTCATGGCGGAATGGATGTGAACGGTCGTATCGGTGAAAACGATGTCCTTGCTGTTTTCGAACATTTTCTTCATCACTTTCGCCGCCATCGGCGCCCAGCTTCCGTTTTCGATCAGGCCGACTGTACGGTTTCTGTATCCTCTTTCCGTCAGGTGAGTAATGAACTCTCTCATGAACGGGAATATTTCGGAATTGTACGTCGTTGTTGCAAGGACAAGCTTTCCGTAGCGGAATGCGTCTTCAACGGCCTCCGCCATGTCCTCTCTTGCGAGATCGCAGACAACGACCTTCGGGCAACCCTTAGCCCTGAGTTTTTCTGCAAGGAGCTCGACCGCCTTCTTCGTGTTGGAGTAAACGGAGGTGAACGCGATCATAATGCCCTCTGTTTCAACGCCGTAGGAAGACCAGATGTTGTAGAGGTTGAGGTAATAGCCGAGGTTTTCGCTGAGCACGGGGCCGTGGAGGGGACAGATGATCTGAATGTCGAGCCCTGCGGCTTTTTTCAGCACGTTCTGTACCTGAGCGCCGTATTTTCCGACGATGCCGAAATAATATCTTCTCGCTTCGCAAGCCCAGTCTTCTTCAACGTCGAGCGCGCCGAATTTTCCGAATCCGTCCGCGGAGAAAAGAACCTTGTCGGTGCTGTCATAGGTCATAATAACTTCCGGCCAATGAACCATGGGGGCTGTGACGAAAGTGAGCTCATGTTTGCCGAGGCTGAGCGTATCGCCTTCGCCAACGATGATCCTCCTGTCCTCAAATTCGGAATCGAAGAAGTTTTTCATCATTGCAAATGCTTTCTGGGAGGCAACGATGGTAGCGTCCTTGTAGAGTTTCGCAAAGTTCATTATGTTCGCAGAATGATCCGGCTCCATGTGCTGAACGATAAGGTAGTCGGGTTTTCTGCTTCCGAGAGCGTTCTCGATGTTGTCGAGCCACTCGTGGGTAAAATTCGCGTCTACAGTGTCAAAAATTGCAACTTTTTCGTCAAGAACAACATAGGAATTGTACGCCATGCCGTTCTCAACGACATACTGACCTTCAAAAAGGTCGATCTTGTGGTCGTTTACGCCGATATACCTGATGTCTTTTGTGATTTCCATTGCTTCATCTCCTCTTTAAAAACATTTTTTTGCTCTTTGATTTTTACAATCTTCAATTTTGCCGCATCGGTAACAGAGTTCGTTTTGGCAAAATCCTTTTTCGGAAAATTCAAAAATATTCTCGACCGTTGTCCGGGCGATATTCTCCAGCGCTTCCTTTGTCAGGAACGCCTGGTGGGAGGTCACTATCACGTTGGGCATGGATATGAGCCTTGCGATGACCTCGTCGTCCATAATGTGCCCCGAAAAGTCCTCGAAGAATATATCCGACTCCTCCTCGTAAACGTCGAGGCAGGCGGCTCCGATTTTTCTCGCTTTGATCCCGTCCAGCAACGCCTGAGCGTCGATCAACGCTCCTCTTGAGGTGTTGATTATGACGACGCCTTTTTTCAGCTTTTCGATCTCTCGTGCGCCGAGCATATGGTAGGTATCCTCAAGCAGCGGGCAATGGAAAGAGATTATGTCGCTCTTTTCGTACAGCTCGTCAAGATCAACGTAGTTAATGCCGCTCGTTTCATCCGGGAACTTGTCGTAAGCGATCACGTTCATGCCGAAGCCGCGGCAGATGTCGATGAAGATCCTGCCGATCTTCCCCGTTCCGACAACCCCGACGGTCTTTCCGTGCAGGTCAAAGCCCGTCAGCCCCACGAGGCTGAAATTGTAGTCCTTTGTGCGGTTGTAAGCCTTGTGGATGCGCCTGACAGATGTCAGCAAAAGCGCCGCGGCGTGCTCCGCTACGGAATACGGCGAATATGCAGGCACTCTGAAGACGTGGAGCTTTCCGAAACAATGTCTGACGTCGACGTTGTTGTAGCCCGCACAGCGCAGAGCGATCATCCGCACCCCGTATTCCCGAAGCTTGTCGATCACGTTTGCGTTGACGACGTCGTTGACAAAAACGCATACTCCGTCAAAACCCTTTGAAAGCCCGACCGTGTCCTCGGTCAGCTTTGTTTCAAAGAATTTGAATTCGATCTTGCCCTGTTCTTCATAGATTGCAAACGATTCCCTATCGTAGGGTTTTGCGTCAAAAAATGCAAACTTCATACTTCGTTTGATCTATATTATTTTTTCGGTGCGGCAGTCGTGGTCTCTGCAGGTTTGGCAGTAGTTTTTTCATCCGACTTTGCAGTAGTTTTTTCGCCCGACTTTGCAGTAGTTTTTTCTTCCGACTTTGCAGTAGTTTTTTTGGCATCGGCGGCGGTAGTTTCCTCTTCTTCGATCTTTTCAACGAGAACGTATCCCTGAGCTTTCAGGTAGGACTCGATTCCATCGACGGTCATGATCTTATAGTCGCTGATGTATTCGTCTGACATATGCATGACGATAAACTTGCCTTCACGGACGATCTCAGCCGTTTTGTTTGCGCTCTTCTGGAGAACTTCAAGGCTTGATGTCGCCGCTTCTTCGGTCTGGAATGTCATAACGGTGTCGATACCGCTGATCTCGTCGCCCTTGTAGTAGAAGATCATATAGTTGTTGCCGTTTTTGTAAACCTTTTGTTTTTCGCTGGATTCAAAAACATACTTCTTTTCTTCAGGGCTTTTGGGATCAGATTTTCCGCCGCACGAGCAGGCAAAAAACGCCATGATAAATACCAATAAGATTGCAACTGTTTTTTTCATTTGTTTTCCTCCAAGTTTTGTTTTTATAATACGCCCTCAAGGTTGAATTTTGGAATGTAAGTTTCCGATGAGGACGATATTTCCTGAATAAATCCGTTTTCTATGCCGCTGTAATAAAGGTAGTCGGCGGCGCGTTCGTATTCCCGTTTTGTCAAACGTCTTGAAAGCTCGGGAAATTTGCCCGATTCCCCGCAAGGAGTGTACTGGCTCATCAGGCTGACAACAGTATCGCCGGGCAGCTCGTTGCTTATGAAAGAGAGGATCCTCTCCGTCTGCGAAAGATTCCCCGGCAAAACAAGATGCCTGATGATCACGCCCTTTTTCATCATACCGTCGGGTGAAAACACGTCCTCGGGCAGTTGGCGTTTCATCTCAAAAATCGCCTGCTTTGCCACCTGAAAATAATCCCTGCACAGGGAATATTTTTGGGAAACTTCCGAGCTGTAATATTTCAGATCGGTCAGATATATGTCGACAAGACCTTCAAGACTTTTCAGCGTTTCAACCTTTTCATATCCCGAGCAGTTGTATACAACGGGAACGGGAAGCCTGTTGTTTTGCAAAACGTCGATTATCGTGTGTGAATAGTGTGTAGGGTTCACGAAATTGATGTTGTGGGCGCCTTTGCCGATGAGCTCGTTGATGATCGCGACGAGCTTTTCTTGCGTGATCTCTTTTCCGAAATCCTCGTGACTGATCTCATAGTTCTGGCAATAGACGCATTTCAAAGAACATCCCGAAAAGAAGATCGTACCGGATCCGTTTTTTCCGCTTATGCACGGCTCCTCCCACATGTGGAGCGCCACTCTCGCGACAACGGGGTTATACGGCATACGGCAAAACCCGATCTCGCCGTTGCGGCGGTCAACGCAGCATTCTCTCGGGCATTGGTTGCAAACGTCCATCACGCTTTGCCGAGATATTCTTCAAGGCACTGGCCGCTGTTTTTCATCGCCTTCGCCGCGTCAACGCCGACGTATCTCCAATGCCACGGTTCAAAGACGATCTTCGTGATACTCTGCTTATCCTTGGGATATCTCAGGATAAAGCCGTAGTCCTGCGCATGGGCACAAAGCCATTTGTACTGCGGGCTGTATTCAAATGAATCCTGAACGCAGATTATGTCCATCGCAAGTCCCGCATTGTGCTCGCTCGTTCCGGGCGGCAGGATGACCTTGGAAGCCTCTATCGTAGCGTTGAGCTTGGAATAACCGTAGCTGATGTTTGAACTGATCCTGTTTTCAAAATTCCTTTTTTGAAGATCGTAGGAACGGTATCCCGAACACGGTGTCAGATAAATTCCGTCCTTTGCTGCGGCGTTGTACATTTTTTCGTACTCCGGCGCAACTCTCGAATCAAGCCTTTCGCTTGAATTGCAGACATAAACGAGGCTGACGCTGTTGAGATAATTCTTCGGCAGGCTGTAGTCCCTGTTGACCAGAAGAAGCTTCCAGCTGCCGCTCGTGTCCGCGACAGACGGAGTCGGCAGGGCGTAGTTGTATTTCCAAGTTGCAGACATGTCGACTTTTCCGTTTTTCACGACCCAGTAGCCGTAATCGTTGCGGGCGTTGCCGTTATATTTTGTGTTTATGGTGCCGTTTTGGATATACCACCAGCCGTAATCGTTTTTGGCAAGTCCAACAAAGGAATAGTCGATCTTGCCGTTGGAAAAATACCACCAGCCGTATTGGTTCTTCGCCATGCCGGTATATTTTTTGTCCACCTTGCCGTTTTTGACGTATCTCCAGCCGTCATTGCCCTTTGCCATGCCGGTGAAGGAGGTGTCGATCTTGCCGTTCTTTACATACCATGTTCCGTACTCGTTGTCGGCAAGCCCGTTATAAGTCAGGTCAAGCTTGCCTTCCTTAACGTAAAACCAGCCGTACTGATTTTTTGCAAGTCCGGAATAGCTGAAGTCGATCTCTCCCGAGCTGACGTACCACCAGCCGTATTCGTTTTTCGCAAGGCCGCTGTAAGAATAATTTATGCTTCCGTCGCTTGCGTAATACTTCCATTCTCCGTCGGTCTTGCGAAGGTCGTAACCCTCCGAAGCGCTGACGGACAGTGATATCTGCCTTGCGGCTTCGGCAGGATATGCGCCCAAAGCAAAGCTAAGCGCAAAAACAGCCGAAAGAATTTTTACTGCCGTAGTCTTTTTCATAGTTTTCCTCTTTTGTTGAGAATTAATGATGCGAAAGATATTCTTCAAGGCATTCGCCGCTCTTTTTCATCTCCCGCGCCGCCTCAACTCCGACGTATCTCCAATGCCAGGGCTCATAGACGATTTTTGTGACGTCCTGCTTGTCCTTGGGATACCTCAGAATAAAACCGTAGTCCTGGGCGTTCTCGCAAAGCCATTTAAAATGCTCCGTGTTTTCGAAAGAATCCTGAACGCTGATTATGTCCATCGCAAGCCCTGCATTATGCTCGCTCGTTCCGGGCGGCAAAATCACCTTTGAAGCCTCGATCGTCGCATACGTCATGGTCATCCCCTGACCCATGTACATATCGATCCTGCTTTGGAAATTCCTCTTCTGGAGCTCGTAGGAACGGTATCCCGAACACGGCGTGAGGTAAAGCCCGTCCGCCGCCGCAGCGTTGAACATATCCTCATAGTGGCTTGCGACGCGCTTGTCAAGCTGCTCGTCCGTATTGCAGACGTTCACCAGCTCGACGGAGTCGATATAGTTTTCGGGAAGCGCATGCTCCCTGTTGACGAGCAGAAGGTTCCAATCGCCGCTCGTGTCTGCTACCTTCGGGGTTTCGATCGCATAAGCGTAATCCCACGTCGACGCCAAAGGCTGATCCTTTGTCGTAGCTTCAGAGTCGGGATCGCCGCCGTCTTTCGACGTCAGCTCTGCGCCCGAACTGTCTGCGCTCGTGGTTGTGGTAGTATTCTCTGCGCCACCCTTGCTGCAGGCGGCGAAAGAAGCCGCAATACACAGCGCAGTAATTACAGCCAACAATTTTTTCATAGCACACACCACCTTATTTTACTCTTAATATATATGGTATTACAAAAACTGTCAAAAGTCAAGTGAAAACTATGTTAAATTACCGTTAACTTTACCTGATTGGCACAAAAAAATCCGCAGCCACGTCCGGGCCGCGGAGAAAGGTTATTTTAATCTGTGGACAAAAAGTCCGCTGAGGAGCTTCGGCTCAAACCACGTCGATTTTGGCGGCATTATTTTTTCGTCATCCGCAATGCTCATCAGGTCGTCAATTGTTGTGGGGTACATCGAAAAAGCGATCTTCATGTCTTCCCTCGTTCTCTTTTCAAGACCTTCGAGACCTCTTATTCCTCCGACAAAATCGATGCGTTTATCAATTCTCGGGTTTTTTATGTTCAGGATCGGATCGATGATGTTGTTTTGCAGGATCGAAACGTCCAGCCTTGCGACGGGATCGTTTTCATCAAAGATGCCCTCTTTCGCCTCAAGCCCATACCATTTTTCGCCGCTGTAAAAGCCGAAAGTATGTTTTTTGCGCGGTTTATATCTTTCGCCGTCGGCGCATTCGGTGACAGTGAACTTTTCGCTGACTTTTTCAAGGAATTCCTCAACGCTCATTGCGTTGAGATCCTTGATGACTCTGTTGTAGTCCATGATCTCAAGGTCGCTGTCGGCGAAAAGTACGGCAAGGAAGAAGTTGAATTCCTCCGTTCCGTCGTAGCCGGGGTTTTCCATCCTTCTCTTGATCCCGACATTCACCGCGGAAGCGCATCTATGGTGGCCGTCGGCAATATAATAGTCTCCTACTCTTTTCAGACGGTCTTCAAAAAACAGGTTGTCGTCCCCGTCGACCGTCCAGACGATCTGCCTGACGCCGTCGCTGACAAAGTCGTAAATTGGATCGTTTTTGTCGCAGATCTCCTCGATCTTTTTGTTTACCTCGTCGTTTTTTCTGTAAGTCAGGAAAATCGGTCCCGTGTTCGCGTCGCAGATGTCAATGTGCCTGATCCTGTCCGCCTCTTTGTCGGCGCGGGTCAGCTCATGCTTTTTGATTTTTCCGTTTATATAGTCGTTGATGAGCGCGCATCCCACGATCCCGGTCTGTTTTCTGCCGTTCATTATCTGGCGGTAGATATAGAATCGTTTTTCCTGATCGTCGATGCAAATTCCGTCGGCAACGAGTTTTTCAAGATTCTCTTTCGCCTTGAGGTAAACTCGCTGGTCGTAAATGTCCGTGCCTTCCGGAAGATCTATTTCAGCTTTGTCAACATGCAGGAAGGAGTATTTGTTGCCAACCGTTCTCTCTCTGGCCTCCTTGCTGCTCATTACGTCGTAAGGCAACGCCGCCACTGCCGCGGCATATTGCGGATACGGTCTGATTACTTTGATGGGTTTAAACTTTGCCATTGTCATTCTCCTGACTTTCTGGATTTTGCTCTTTGATTTCCGTTATGGAAAGCGGTTTGATTACTTTTTTGATTTCGGTGCTGTCGTACATTTTCCTGAAACGCACCATAACCGTGACGGCATGGTCGCACTTCGGGCAATAGAAGTTCGCCCTGAAATACTGGTTGGAATATTTCCACCCCGTCAGCTGTTTTGCTTTCCCACCGCATTTTTCGCATTTGTATTTCAGATAGCTCTTGTCGACAAGCGGATTTTTTATGAAGCTGATGACCTTGATTTTATATCTCAACCTCTTGTAAAAATCGGCGTCACACTTATAAATATATTCTTCAAGCACCTTTTTGTCATAGATTTTCCGAAAACACTCCGCGGCAAGGCGGCTGTCGTCGAGTGCGCGGTGAAGCGAGAGGTTTCCAACGTCGATGTCAACGAGCCCGGCGGCATTTTTCAGCCCAATCTGCTGCTTGCTTTCGCATTTTATCATCCTCTGGAAGTATTTTTGCAAATCGACGTAATTCTGAAGATAAGGCACTTCGTCTCCAAGCCCGAAATATTTGCTGTTGTCGATCAGCGTTCTGATGTCGCCGTCGCCCCAGGACAGCGCAACGGTCTCCTCGGCGCCGATCCATTTTTTGAAGATGGATATAGCCTTTGGAAAAGTCACGCCGTTTTCCAGGTCTTCGTTCGTCAGGTGGGTGATCTCCCTCGTGTTCAAGCGAAGTTTTTTCCCGACCTGAGCTTTGACCAGACAGCTGAATTCATCGCAAATATTCAGTTGTTCGTCAAGTTTAACGGCGCCGATCTCAATGATCTCGTTGAAAAAAGATTTGATCTTCTTGCCGTAAACGTTGTTCCATTCAAGGTCTAAAACAACATACTGCATATTCTTCTCCGTTATCCGCCCATTTTGCCGAGGCCCGCAAGGTAAGTCGGGTTGAAAACTCCGAACGCATAGTTGATAAACAGCACGTCGTTTATCGAATGCGCTGTGACGAAATCGCTCAGGTTTAACGTCATCTTTCTCGGGTCAAGGACGTAAATTTCCTCATAATTGCTGCAAAGGAACGGCACGAAAGCGTTGCCGTAGGATTCTTTGAGCACGATGATCTTTCTTCCGTTTTTGACGGAAGTCGTGATTTTTTCAAGCGGCTGATCGCCCGCAATGAACGCCAGATATTTGTTCGACGAATTCACATTCTGTGCGACAACGTAGAAGCTCATGGAGCTGTCCATCGAGGCGCTCTGATAGATGCTGCCGGAAACCCCGTCCGGGCTGAAATATTCAACGTAATCGGGATTCTCCGCAAGGACGGACATCTGCGTCTGGGCATAGAGCGTGCCGAGGAAATCTCCCGGGATCCTACCCTGCGTAGCAAAGCTGTCCAGCGTAACAGGCGTCTGCCCGCCGGCTTCGCAGAAAGCCTCGTAGGCGTGGTATGCTCCCCTTGCCGTCCAGTGATGATCCGTCCTGAAATAGATGTATTCCTTCGTGTTCTCCGAGAGCTTTGAATAGGCGTCGACCGTTATGACGTTGGGGTTCATATATCCGTAAAGAGTCGAGATCGCGTCCTTTTGCGAATGGCTTCCGGTTCTGTATTTTTTGGTACCGTAAAACTCGATGGAAGTCGGCGCAACAAGCGAATAGACCTTTGCCTTTCCGTTGAGGCTGTCGGCGATGGAATTGATGACGGACGCATAGTTCTGCAGACCGCCGTCATAGTAGGAGAAGATCTCCATCGCGCGCTTGTCCGCAACAAGGATCGAGCCGCCCGTAACTTTTGCGGTTTTTTCGTCCGCATAGGTGTTGTTGTCGGTTGTGGTTTCGGGCTTTTCGGTCGTCTGTTCAACCGTCGTCGTTTCGCCGGGCGTCGCTTCGGTCAGACCTTCGCCTCCGAAATCATCTTCGTTCTTTTTGACCTTCACTATCACGCTGTCGTTTTCGCCGAAGGAAAACTTAGTCAGGAAGCTCTCCGCCTTTTTGCTTATCGCGATGAAAGATTCCCTGAACGGGAAATTGTCGGAATAGTAGTCCTCGAAATCACGGCTCCATGAACCGTCAAAAAACGTCGAGAAAGTAAAAGACGGGCGTTTTGCGAGCGCTCTTTTTTCGACCATGGAGTATTCCTCGTCGGAATCGATAACGCTCAGAAAAAACAGGAACGCCAGAAAACCAAAAAACAGAAAAATCGAAAGCGAACAAATCAGCTTGTTGTACACCTTTTTCTCTTTTTCGTTTCGCATCTTTTCGAGCACAGCTTCTTTTTCGCCGCGGGATTTCTCGAACATTCCGAGATCGGATTCGTCTTTGAATAAGCTGTTGATGTCGTTGTTGTCCAAATCGTTCGCCTCCCGTCAGAATCTGAAATACATGAATGGATTGTACGATGAGCCGACGAGGCAGGCAACGCACAGGAGAATCACTGCGCATTGGAAAACCACTGTCACAAAATTCACGGCGAGCGTACCGTACACGCTTTCCGAAAGTCTGACAATGATCCTGTCTACGAGCCTTGCAACGGGCATGCTCGCGACGATGCATACCGCGAACAGAATGAGGTTGTTTTTCAGTGTCACGGCGTCTGCGCCGAGCGATCCGGTCGTCCCGATCCCGAGCAGGGCCTTGAGGGCGCAAAACAGTTTTGAAGTGTCCTCAAAATAAAACAGAAGCCATCCTATCAGAACGAAGAAAACGGTATACGCGCCGGAGATCACGCCGGGCATTTTTTTGAGCTTGTCCTTGAAAAAATACTTTTCAAAAGCAAGCAGCAGGAAATAATAAAGTCCCCAGATCAAAAAGTTCCAGCTTGCGCCGTGCCAGAAGCCCGTCAGCGCCCAGACGACAAACATATTTCTTAACTGATGTCGCCGGTTTCCGCCCAGGGGTATATAAACGTAATCCCTGAAAAAAGAGCCGAGGCTGATATGCCATCTTCTCCAGAATTCGGTGATCGATTTAGCTGTATAGGGATATTTGAAGTTTTCTTCAAAATGGAACCCAAGCATCCTTCCCATGCCAATCGCCATGTCGGAATAGCCCGAAAAATCAAAATAGATCTGGAAGAAGTATGCAAACAATCCTGTCCACGCTCCGAGGGCAGACACGCTCATCTGCTCTGCGCCGAGCGTAGAATCTACGAGCAGCCCCAGGTAGTTTGCCAGGATTACTTTTTTCGCAAGTCCGACCGCAAACCTCGTTATGCCCGACGAAAAACCTTCGAGCGTAACTTTCCTGCTTTCGATTTCGTTGTTGATGGTGGAATATCTGACGATCGGCCCTGCAATAAGCTGCGGGAACATCGAAACGTACAGCAGTAGCTTATGATATTTTTTCTGAACCTTTACGTCGCCTCGATAGACGTCGATCACATAGCTCATCGCCTGGAACGTGTAAAAGGATATGCCGATCGGCAGCGAGATCGAAGTTTCATGAACCTTCAAAAACGGGATGGCATTGAGGTTGTGGGTGAAGAAATTGAGGTATTTGAAGACAGCCAAAACTCCGAGCGTTATCGCAATGGACAAGACGAGATACACTTTTGCTGATTTTTCCCCTTTGTTTTTGTCGATCAGCAAGCCGAAGAAATAGTCCGCCAGCGACGTGAATATCATAACAACAATCCATTTCGGCTCTCCCCATGCGTAGAAAACGAGCGATGAGACAAGCAGAACAATATTCTTCACCCTTACGTCGCGGACAATGTTGTACAAAGCCAGCGTCACGGGCAAGAATATGCACAAAAAAATCAGGCTTGAAAAAACCATCTTACGAATAATCCCTCTTTCTGCAACACTAAATGACACGAACATTCAAGTTATTTTATATGATAACATTTTTCGACCTTGAATGTAAATAGGTTTGACGCAAAAACTTTAACTTGTTTTTATTTTTTTTATTATTTTTTGCAAGTGGCTTGTATATAATCGGAATTTGGGTTATAATCTAATCATCTTGAAGAAACAGGGTGGAAAAATGAAAAACATTCTCGTAACCGGCGGAGCAGGTTTTATCGGCGGCAACTTCATTTACTATTCCCGGAAAAAACATCCCGAATGCAGGATCGTCTGCATGGATTGCCTGACCTACGCGGGAAACATTAAAACTCTCGAGCCTTTGATGAACAGCGAAAGCTTTCGCTTCGTCAAGGTCGACATAACCGACAGGGAAAATGTCTTCAAAATTTTTGAGGAAGAAAATTTTGACGCAGTGATCAATTTTGCGGCGGAAAGCCACGTTGACCGCTCGATCAAAGATCCTTCGGTCTTCCTGACGACAAATATCCTCGGAACTCAGGTTTTGCTCGACGCCGTCAACCAATTCGGCGTCAAAAGATTCCACCAGGTGTCCACCGACGAAGTCTACGGCGACCTGCCGCTCGACAGACCCGATCTTTTCTTCACCGAAACGACTCCGCTTCACACCTCCTCGCCCTATTCGGCTTCAAAGGCGGCGGCCGATCTGCTTTGCCTTGCATACCACAGGACTTACAAGACCCCCGTCACGATCTCCAGATGCTCCAACAACTACGGGCCTTACCAATTCCCCGAAAAGCTTATCCCGCTGATGTTCGTCAACGCTTCAAGCGACAAGCCCCTACCCGTCTACGGCAAGGGCGCAAACGTCAGGGACTGGCTGTTTGTGGACGACCACTGCAAGGCGATAGATATGATCGTCAGGGACGGCGTTGTCGGCGAAATCTACAACATCGGCGGACACAACGAAAAGACGAATCTTGAAGTGGTCAAAACCATCCTCAAAACTCTTTCAAAAGACGAAAGCCTTATCACCTACGTCAACGACCGCCCCGGCCACGATATGCGCTACGCCATCGACCCGCAAAAAATCTGCGACGAGCTCGGCTGGTACCCCGAAACGAAGTTTGAAGACGGTATCGCATATACTCTCAGGTGGTATAAGGAAAACGAGCCGTGGTGGAGAGCTATCCTCGACGGTTCCTACAGAAAATAACAAAAAAAGCATCAACAAAACTCATCGGCGCACCCTCGGATTTGGAAGGTGCGCCGTTTTTTATAAATAAACGTGCCTGCAAAAAGCCGGCAGGCATTAGAGAAACCAACCGGATTTGAGGCTGTTTTTTAAACAAAAAGGACAGGCGATCGCCTGTCCTGAATATTTGTCATATCAAATCGTCATCATCTTCGTCCAATCTGGGACGTCCGGGACCTGACCTTGTGATAACGTCTTCGATTTCGATTTCTTCAACTGTCATTTCGGGGACAGTGTACTCTCTTTTCACATCAGTCACATCCTTTCTCGCGTTTGCGCAGGCGAAAACCTGCCTGTCGACACAAGCTACATATGTATTTTACACCAGATGTTTTCGTTTGTCAACAACAATTTTTTGCCGAATCAAAAATTTTGACCATAAGTAATCAGTAATTTTCGGTAAATTTGCACAATTTCCCGCCATCTTTATCCCTGTAAGCGATGATCGTGGAGAGATTCACGTTGTGCATACTCTTGAAAATACTTGTGTCAACGTACTTGTTGTTTTTTCTCATTTCGCAGATAAGCGTTTTGATCTCCTCTCGCTTGTGACTTTGATCGTCCTCGATGCCGAGGGCTTCATATTTTTCAGTGAATCTGCACGCGCATCTGATGAATTCAAGTTCATTGTATTTTGCCCATTTTTTGATGTCCTCTTCTTTGACGCAGTACAGCGGCCGTATCAGCTCCATGCCGGGATAGTTTGTGCTTTTGAGCTTCGGCATCATCGTTTTGATCTCCGAGCCATAGAACAGATTCAGCAGCGTGGTTTCTATCACGTCGTCAAAGTGGTGGCCGAGCGCGATTTTGTTGCAGCCGAGTTCCTGCGCCTGCTTGTAAAGATACCCTCTCCTCATTCTTGCGCAAAGGTAGCAGGGCGATCCATCCTGGTTTGCAACGTAGTTGAATATCGGAGCATCAAAAATGTGTATATCGAGCCCGAGCGTTTGGGCGTTGGAGACGATCTTTTTCCTGTTCTCCTCGTTGTAGCCCGGATCCATGACGATATATTTTGCTTCAAAGGGGATCCGGCTGTGCGCAAGCAATTCTTTGATGCAGACGGCAAGGAGCATGGAGTCTTTTCCGCCGGAAATGCAAACTGCGATCCTGTCCCCGGGGAGAATAAGCTCGTAATCCTTTATCGCGCCGATAAAATTGTTCCAGATAGCCTTTCTGAATTTTTTCGTAACGCTTTTCCGAATCAGCTCTTCCCTTGTTTTCTCTTTCTTCGGCTCTATCGTGATTGCGCTGAGTATGTAACCCTCGATTTCCTCGGTGGTAAAGATTTCCGCTTGCCTGCCCACGTGTTTCGGCTCTTTGCCGGAAATGTCAAACGGGTGGTTTTTCAGGTTGTCGGCAAGCCCTTCGCCCGAAGCTTTAACGATGCATTCCTTGAGCGTCCAGAGCTTTATGAAATCTCTCATAGCGTTTTCGGACGAATCGAGATACTTTTTTTCGACATCGGTGCAAACTCTTTTGACGACCGACGGGCTGACTTCTCTGATCAGTTCAACGTCAACGCCGATCGGCTTGTCGGCGATGGCGACAGCGGCATATTTTCCGCTGTGGCTGATGTTGAAATGGATCGACCTGTCGTTTTCCAAAACGGGTTTTCCGTTTTTTTCAAAAGAAAACTTTATTTCCTTCATCTCACAGCCGCAGATTTTTGCGAGCTCTCTTTTTGCGATCATGTTGGCAAACAAGGTTTCGATCTGTCCGCGCTCGATCTTCTTCAAAACCGAGTCCTTGCGCACGTCGTCGATCAGCTCAAGATATTCTGTTTTCTCTTCCGCCGACAGATTTTCGGGAATGGGCTCATAAAAAACTTTCATATTTCTCCTCAAAAGAATTCACCGATTGCTCATCGGTGAATTCGTCAGAATTATTCGTCGTGTTCGGGTCGTCTGTGTCCGGCAGAATCGAGGACTTCGCTGTTTCGAAACAGGAGCGAAATACACCAGATGCCCGCCAGGGCGACGAGTGTGTAGACCACTCTGCTCAACAATGCGTCCTGTCCGCCGAATATCCAGGCGACGATATCAAACTGGAACAACCCTATGGTTCCCCAGTTCAACGCTCCGATTATCACTAACACCAATGAAATTCGATCAAGCATTGTATCATCTCCTTGCGCTTATTGTTTGCAAAAAGACGATGATTATGCGAAAAAATATTTTTTTCATTTTTTCAGTTTATTGACAAGGTTCAGGTCGGGATTTGCGGTGATCGTGTAATACTTGTGATAAATCACTTTGCCGGGTTTTGCGCCGACGGGCTTCTTTAGCTCTCGGACGAAAGTGTAATCGACCTGCACCTGATACGACTGCCTCGCCTTGCTGTGGTATGCCGCAATAACGGACGCTTCTTCGATGGCTTTGTCGCTGATCTCGCGGTTGTCGGAAACGATCACGACGTGAGAGCCTGGGATCTCTTTTGTGTGAAGCCACATGTCGTTTTTGGCGGCTCTCTTGAAGGTAAGGTAGTCGTTCTGGACGTTGTTTTTTCCGACGAGCACCGTGAAGCCGTCGCTCGTAACGTATTCGGACAGCTCGGGAGCTTTTTTCTGCTTTTTGAATTTGTCGGCATTTCTTTTCTTCCCGTATCCGTTTTGCGAGAGCTCCGCCGAAATATCGTCAATCTCCGCCTGGGTTTCACTCCGGGTCAATTCGTCGATCACGGTTTCGATGTATTCAAGCTCGCGCTCGTTTTCTTCGATCAGTTTTTGAAGCATCGTTTCCGCCGTTTTGGACTTCTTGTATTCCTTGTAATACCGCTGTGAATTTTCGCTCGGCGAAAGCGCGGGATCGACAGGGATCCTGACCGTTTTGTTGTTGTCGTAGTAGTCGGCAACCTCGTAAAAGCTGCTGCCCTTTTTCAGTTCAAACTGATATGCGTTGATCAGTTCCGCATAAATTTTCAGCTTTTCCTTGTCGGCGCATTTTTCGAGATCGGATCGCTGGAGATTGATTTTTTTTGCGATCCTCGCGAGCGTGTTCTGCAAAAATTTGTAAAGATCGCTCGAGCGCTGTTTCATCCTTTCGAGGCGGTCTTTTTCATAATAAAAATCTTCAAGTAGCGCGGAGAATCCTTCCGCTTTTTCGCATCTGCCGAGGCCTTCGTACTGCGTTAGGGGCAAAAAGCAAAAATCCTTCGGGCGGTTTTCATCGTCGTAGTAAACAAAAGCTCCGAGATTGTTTTCCCGCATATCGTCCTGAATTTTACGGATCGTTCGGGCAACTTTTTCTTTCGCCTTTTCATCGTATTCAAAGCATTTTCTGTCGTCGTTTTCGCAGTTGAAAGCGATCTGCCTTGCGGACACGGGCGACAGGCCCTGCACCACGCTCATTATTGCCCCGGAAAGATTTTTGTCCTCTTTTTCAAAAATCTTTTGAGCCAAAAAATCCGCGTCGGTCGTCTGTATGTCGAACTTGTTTTGCGTTACGGCGATACGGTACTGCATCCCGGGGAGCACCTGCCTGACGGATGATTTTGAAAAATCAACTCTCTTAAGGGCGTCGATTATCGTCCCGTTTTCGTCGATCAGGATCACGTTGCTGTGCTGCGCCATGATCTCGATGCAAAGCGTAAGCTTGACTGCGTCGCCGATCTCGTTGGTGGCGTCAAAATCGAGGAAAAGTATCCTGTCCGTCTCATGCTGTCTGACGTCGGAAAGGACTGCGTTTTGCAGATGTTTCCTCAGGAGCATACAAAGCATCGGCGGAACTTTCGGGTTTTCGGGCGAGCGTTGTGTGAAATTTATCCTCGGGCTGTTTGCTCTCGCGCTGAGCAAAAGCTTCTTCTGCCCGTTCCTGCCGCGAAGAACGATCACCACTTCCTCCCTCGAAGGCTGGTGGATCTTTTCAACTCTGCACGATACGGCTTCGTTTTTTATTTCATTTTTCAGGCATTTTAAAAATACTCCGTCAAGTGCCATGTTAACCTCTTAATAGTATTCAAACGGACAAGTCTCGTCGATTTCGACGAATTCAACGCCGTCGAACTCATCTTTCAGTTTCTTTTCAAGCGAGATCATCGCAGGCTTTTCCGTTTCGAAATGGCCTGCCGCAACGACGGTCAATCCGGCATCTTTTGCGTCGCACATGGTGTGGTAAGACGCTTCTCCCGTGACGAAAGCGTCGATCCCGAGTTTGATTATCTCTCCCACAAAATCTCCGCCGGATCCGGTGCAGACGGCGACCGTTTTGATCGTCTTCCCGCTGTCCGCAAGAGTGACTTTTCCTTTAAGAGCTTTTGAAACTTTTTTTGCAAACTCCCTTCCGGAGATCTCGTCGACTTCTCCCGCGCGGACTAACGGCTGCTCCGATTCCGGGCTTTCGATCCTGCGGACGTTTTTGATCCCGAGCAGCTCGCACAAAACGTCGTTGACTCCTCCCTCGGCGCTGTCAAAGCAGGTGTGGCAGGAGATCACGCTCACCTTGTTGACTGCGAGACGGTATTCAAGGCTGTCGGCAAGGAAATTGTTCTTCGGTTTGAAAATGATCGGATGGTGGCTGACGATAAGGTCAACGTCTTCTTCTGTCGCCCGGGCGACGGTTTTTTCGTTGACGTCGAGCACTACTGCAATTTTTTTAACTTCGCCGTCCATATCTCCGACAAGAAGTCCGCTGTTGTCCCAGCTCTCGCTTAATCCAAACGAAACAAGTGAATCAATAAATCTGTAAACGTCAGCAACCTTCGTCAACTTTTTCACCCCTCAGTTTTTTAAAAAAATCTTTCAAAACCTGTGCGCATTCTTCCTCAAAAAAACCCGCTTCGACCTCCGGCTTATGGTTGAACGGAAGCGAGAAAAGATTTATCACGCTTTTGCACGCTCCTGCTTTGGGATCGGATGCGCCGTAGACGAGTTTTTTGATCCTCGAATTGATTATCGCTCCGGCACACATCGGGCAGGGCTCGAGCGTAACGTACATATCACACCTCCAGAGCCTCCAGCCGCCGAGAGTTCTGCACGCTTCGTCTATCGCTTCGATCTCGGCGTGCTTTAAAGCGTTTTTTGATTTTTCTCTCGAATTTTTGCCTCTCCCGACGATAACGCCGTCGCACACTACAACAGCGCCGACGGGAACTTCTCCCTCATCGGCGCACTCTTTTGCAAGTCGTAATGCTTCGAGCATATATTCTTCGCTTGTCATTTTGACCTCTCAGAACAGGCAGTTTATTGCCATTATAACAATTGCAATCAGCATCGGTGGGGCAAACAGAAACGCGGCAACTTTTTCGCGTATCATAAGATTTTTCAAGGCGGATTTCTGAAGCTTCGGCCTGTTTTTATTCATGATTATCATGACCGCCCCGATGACGCCGAAGACGTTGATCGCGATGACCAGGAAGTTGTAGAAAACGACGCTCGATCCTTCCGCAGTGCTTTCGTTGACCGCCATGGAAACAACGGACAAAAAGTTGTTAAGGCAATGGATGGCGATGCTGCACCAGACGCTTCCGGTGAGGATGCAAACATAGCCGAAAACAAGCCCCGCGATAAAAGCGAATATCCCCTGGACCATGTTCTGATGCATCAGCGCAAACACGAATGCCGTCATCACTATCGCAAATTTTTCGCCGTATTTCCTCAGCGGTTGCATCGTGACGGCCCTCATCGCAAATTCTTCAACAAGCGGCGCAATAACTACAACCGACAGAAAATACAAAACTGCGGCGATCCCGGAGTTCGGGAGTGACGAGCTTGTGGAAGTCAACTCAACTCCGAAATAGTCAAAAAACGCGCTGATGAAGCTTGCGATCTTGTCCCCGAGGAGGCAGAGCATCAACCCCGTCGGAATTGCCCAGAGCGCAAGTTTTTTGTCTTTCGGTTTTTCCAGCTCAAAGGAGTGATCCGGATGATACCGGCGAACCTTCAGCATAACTATGAAAAACGGAATAAATATCCCGAAGAAGGTGAGAGCAATGTCAAAGCACTCCGAGAGCACTTCGTCGTTCATTATTCTGCTCGACAAATCGAACAACTCCAATGCAAAAACAACAGCTATGGCAAAAATGACAAAAAACAGTGTCGCTGCGCCGGTAAAATTGCCGTGCTTTCTGATCGTTGAGATCGCGTTCAATTTTTGCTGATGAGCTTGTTCGGGATCATAAGAATAAAAATTTGTTTCCATCTTTTCCTCTTTCGGTGTCGAACGCTGCGTTCATCTCAGCAGTTTTCGTCAACAAAAAATGCTTCCTGCATGATCGTTTTGAGCGCAGTTTCGATCGTCTTGATCTTCATGTCTTCGTAGGTGTCTTCTTCGGTCTTAAAGTTTTCGCCGCACGCCGTCAATGTGCATGAGTCGAAACCGTTCTTTGCGAAAGCGTCCGCGTCGCTCAAATAGCTTTCGCCATCGATTTTGATTTCAAATCCGGCTTCTTTTGCGGAAAGACCGAGCTCTTTAGCAAGCTGGCTGTCAGCGTTCTTTGATTCTATCCTGAGGTTCTTTTCTTCCCTCAGGCAATCAAGGCAGATGACCTTTGCGTTATCCTTAAACTGTTCTGCATGATTTTTTGCAAAATATTTTGCCCCGCTGAGTCCTGCCTCATGAGCGCCGGCGACGACGACCACGATCTCGGTGGAACCCAGGTCAATGCTCATATCCTTGAAGTATTTCAGCACGGCGACGGAAGTGAAAATACCGCTCAGGTTTTTGTTGGCTCCGTCGAGAACTCCGGTGTAGGAAGAAAAGAGAATTATCACGTCAAAAATGACCGTCACCGCTACGGCAATGAGCATATAGCTGACCTTACCGTCGGCGAAGTCGGGCTTCATCATAAAAATCGCGCCGACAGCCGCAGCCGCAACGCCCGACAGGATCGACAGTATCTTCAATGCCGCCGAATCGAGTTTTGCCATTCTCACGCAGTCGGGGTTGGAGACAAAGATGATCCTTTTTTTCGTTCCGCCCGACGGTTTTTTGACGGCGTACACGTTGGATGAAGTGAGCTTTTTGGGCGCATATATTTTCCCCGCGAAGGAAAGAATAATTCCCGCAACTGCGGCGACGATACCGCAAGCGGACAAGAAAGCAACGTTGAGCAAAACGGAAACAATCGTCAGCGCCGCCGCACAAATGAAGAAGATCGCGCCGACTTTGTTCTGGATAATTTTCGTGTCTTTTTGAAATTTGAACTGTTCTGTTTCGACCGTGTCGGCACAGGTTTCAAGCTCATTTTTTACATGGAGCAGGAGATCGTTTTCCTCCTTGCTTCCGGCTTCACGTTTGCCGATGTTTTTGCAGACGTTTCTCGACTGCCTGTATGAATAGTTTGCGTATTCCCTGATTCTGGAATCATAGTTTTCCACGCTTTCGTATGCTTTCATGGTTTCCTCCTGAAATTACCGTTTTATATCTGAACGTATCCGATTTTTTTCATCACTTTTTCAAGCGTCCTGTGCGCAATTCGCGAGGCGATCTCCGCATTCTGAGCCATGCGTTCTTTGATGTATTTTTCGTCCTTCATTATTCTTTCCATTTCCTGCTGAACGGGACGCAGTTCTTCGACAACGGCTTCGCCGACTTTCTGTTTAAAATCGCCGTAGCCTTTGGAAGCGAATTCGTTTTCGATCTCCTCAAAGCTCGCGCCGGTGCAGCAGGAATAAATCGTCATCAGGTTGCTGACGCCGGGCTTGTTTTCCTCGTCAAATCTGACGCAGGCTTCGCTGTCGGTGACGGCGGACTTCATCTTTTTGACAATCGTCTCCGGCTTGTCGAGGATGGAGATAAAGCTCTTCGTGTTCGTGTCGGACTTGCTCATCTTTTTCGTCGGATCCTGCAAAGACGTAATCTTTGCGCCCTTTTTGCCGATGTACGGCTCGGGGACGGTGAAGACGTTGCCGTAAATTCCGTTGAATCTCTCGGCGATATCCCTCGTGATCTCAAGGTGCTGTTTTTGATCGACTCCGACGGGAACGTAGTCGGCTTTGTAAAGCAGTATATCCGCCGCCATGAGCACGGGATATGAGAACAGACCGACGTTGACGTTGTCGGCGTGTTTTATGGATTTGTCCTTGAACTGAGTCATCCTGCTCATCTCGCCGAACTGCGTGTAGCAGTTGAGGATCCACGCAAGCTGGGAATGCTCGGGAACGTGACTTTGAACAAAGACGATGTTGTTCTGCTCGTCAAGTCCGAGTGCAAGAAGCAGCGCATACATCTGCATGATCTGCTTTTTGAATTCTTTAGGATCCTGTCTGACGGTGATGGCGTGGAGATCGGCGACGGCGAAAGCCGCGTCGCATTCCTCGCCCATGAGTTTCCAGTTTTTCAGCGCGCCGAAGTAGTTTCCGAGAGTGGGCGTGCCTGTCGGCTGAATGCAGCTTAAAACTTTCTTTTTGGGTTGCTGGTTATCCATTTTTGTAACTCCTTTTTACCTCTCCGAGACGTTTCATGCCCTCGACTATCATCTCGTCGCTCGGGGTTGAGAAATTCATTCTGAAGCAGTTTGTTTTGTCGTTTTCATCCATTGTGAACGCCGTTCCCGGCACGACTGCGACTTTCTTTTCGACCGCTCTTTTGCAAAAATCGAGCATATCTATCTCTTCGGGCAGTTCGCACCAGACGAACAATCCGCCTTCCGGCCTGACGTATTTCACAAAATCTCCAAGCTCTTCATCGACGAGCGAACACATTAGATCGAGCTTTGCTTTATAAATGCCCCTGATTTTTTCGATATGTTTTTCAAAATCATATTCCGCCATCCACCTGTCAACAACAAGCTGGTTGAAGATCGGCGTATGAACGTCCTGCGTCTGTTTGCCGACGGTCATCTTTGAAATGATGTCCTGATGAGCCACAACATAGCCGACGCGAAGACCGGGGGAAAGGATCTTTGAGAATGAGCCGCTGTAGATAACTATCCCGTCCTCGTCAAAGCTCTTTATGTTCGGGATATCCTCGCCCGCAACGCGAAGATCGCCGTAGGGGTTGTCTTCAAGGATCAGAGCGCCGTACTGTTTTGCAAGAGCATAGAGCGCCTTTCTCTTTTCAAGCGACATCGTAGCTCCCGACGGATTCTGGAAATTCGGGATGGTGTAGATGAATTTTGCGTTCTTGTTATTCTTGAGCGCTTCCTCAAGCTTTTCAATATTCATTCCGTCGCTGTCGATGGGCACACCGCAAAGCTTTGCCCTGTAGGAGCGGAAGCAGTTGAGCGAACCGATGAACGACGGCGTTTCGCAGATGACCGTGTCGCCCTCGTTGAGAAAAACTTTTGACGTGAGATCCATCACCTGCTGTGCGCCGGAGGTGATGATAATGTTGTCAAAATCTCTCGAGATATTGTGTTTCTCTTTCACATAACCCAATATCCTCTTCCTGAGCGGCTCATAACCCTCCGTTATCCCGTACTGGAGCGCAAGGATCGGATCGTTTTCAAAAATATCCTTTGAGATCCTTCTGACTTCCTCTACCGGGAATGCTTCCGCCGAGGGGTTTCCCGCCGCGAAGGGGATAACTCCCGGTTGTGAGGTGGCTTTAAGTATCTCTCTTATGGCTGAGGGCTTGAGAGATGAAATTCTGTCTGAAAAGGTGTATTGCATAATTCTTCTCCTGAACAAGTTAAATTTTCACAAATACATTATAACACAAGAATCCTGTTTTGAAAACAACTTTTTTGTTTTGTAACAAAACCTTTATCAGTTTGTCACAATTTGTTGATTTTTGAAGTCTTTTTGTATATAATTAAAGAGCTCGGGGAGTGATCGTATGAATTTTTTGTTTATAAAACTTTTGAGCCGGATCATGGCGTTGGTTGTGACTTTGACTTTTCCCGCCGCCGCGTGGCAAGTCGGCGGAAGCGACAACTATTTTTATCATTGGGATCAAGCCGCCCTTTATTCTTCCGCAGAATACGCAACGGAAATCGAAAAAGATCCCGACAGCGACTTTGTTATCCTCAACGTTTCCGACATTCAGCTGTTCTCTGTCAATTCCGTCCTTTTCGGCGAATGGTTTGCCGAAAAAACTCTTGACATTCTTGTTGAAAAAGTTCATCCGGATCTTATAACTCTTTCCGGCGATAACGAGTGGGGTGCGACGGCTTGTTTAAAAATGATCGAAGCCATTGATTCTTACGGCATACCGTGGGCGCCCATCATGGGAAATCACGACAGAAATTTTGTGATCAGCCAGTTTTGGGTCGCTTACAATTTGTATAAAGCCGAAAACTGTATTTTTGAATTCGGGCCCGATAATATGGGCTACGGAAATTACATCATCAACATCACGCAAAACAGCAAAACCATCCACACTCTTTTTATGATGGATACTCACGCCGACATTGATGTTAAATACGGGGAGGGTCTGACCGAAAGACAGCTTGAGTGGTACAAGTGGGCTGTCGAGGGAATTAAAGAGGAAAACGGTACGGTTGTCGAAAGCTCCGTTATCATGCACATCCCGACTCCCGAATATGCCGACGCATGGAAAAGCGTACATGACGAAAGCGGAAACCTCATCGAACCTTATGCCGATGCGCCGTTTTGCTACTGTTTGGAAAGCATAAGTTATCCTGACAGAAACGTAGGCTTCTTCAGCCTGTGCAAAGAGCTCGGCAGCACAAAAAATATTATTGTCGGTCACGACCACGTCAACTGTTTTTCGATAGATTATGAGGGGATCACGCTCACCTACGCTATGAAACTCGGCCTTGGCGGATATTTCGACGTCAGACTTAACGGCGGAACGGTGCTGACGGTTGACAGCGACGGAAAAACGCAGACGGATTACGTTTACGTTGATCCTATGTCGGTTATAAAAAGCAAATAAACCTGTAAAACAAATTTTATTGGAATCAAACCGTAACAACCGGATGCAAAAAATAATTGACAATTTTTCCTTTTTGTTTTAGAATACAACATGATAAAGAAAAAGTTTTATGAGGGGGTAACCACGATGAACGACGCTATCGACATTGTTTTGAGCGGTCTTAACGATGACGCTAAAGAAAAAGCAAAAGAAGCTATCGAAAAAGCAATCAAACAAAAAGTTAAAAAAGAACTCAGAAAGAGAAGAAGAAAAGTTATCAAAAGAGTTGTCGTTGCCACAGCCGCGGCAGTCGGGGTTTATCTCGTTGTTGAAAACAGAGAACAAATCTTTGGTTTTGTCCTCGACAAGGTTGATGAGGTTCAGAAAAAAATCCCAACAGTGAAAATCAAAATTAAGAAATAAGCAAACAAAAAACAAGGGCAGAAGTTTTATTTTCTGCTCTTGTTTTGTCTTTATAAAAAGCTCAGCTTGTCATTTTTTCCTGCTTGACTTTTACGTCAATTATGTTTCGTGAAGCAAGCTCTTTGTGGACGTCCTCGACGCTGATGCCCATCTGCACCATCAGCACCATCGCGTGGTATGTCAGGTCGGCAAGCTCATAGATCGTCTCTTTTTTGTCGTCGGCTTTGCCCGCAATAATAACTTCGGTACATTCCTCGCCGACCTTTTTCAGAATCTTATCTATGCCTTTTTCAAAAAGATACGTCGTGTATGAGCCTTCGGGGCGTTTTTCATTTCTTCCGACAAGCAGATCGTAAAGTCCCTGCATACTGAAAGACTTTAAGTCCTCACTCTGATAAACGGGATATTCAAAGCATGAATCCGTTCCCTTGTGGCAGGCAGGACCGTCTTTTTCGACTTCAACGACAAGAGCATCCTTGTCGCAGTCGGCTGTGATGGAAACGATGTGCTGATAGTTTCCGCTCGTCTCGCCTTTGAGCCACAGCTCCTGCCTCGATCTGCTGAAAAAACACGTCAGCCCTTTTTCCATCGAAATCTTCAGGCTCTCCTCGTTCATATAAGCAACCGTCAAGACCTTCTTCGTGATCGTGTCGACGACCACCGCCGGGATAAGCCCCTTTTCGTCGAATTTGAGTTCTTTAATGTCAACCATAATTATAACCTCACCGGAATATCATTTTCTTTTAAAGCTTTTTTGAGCTCGTTTATTTTTATCTCTCCGAAGTGGAAAACCGAAGCCGCAAGTCCTGCGTCCAGGTCGGGAAGCTGTTTGAACAGTTCGACAAAATCATCCGTTTTTCCCGCTCCGCCCGAGGCGATTACGGGAACGTTCACCGCGTCCTGCACCGTCCTGAGCATCTCGATGTCGAAGCCTTTTTTTACGCCGTCGGTATCGATCGAATTGACGACCACTTCGCCCGCGCCGTTTTCAACACAGCGTTTCACCCAGCTTATGGCTTCCATGCCGGTGTCTTCTCTGCCGCCTTTTGCAAAAACGCGGAATTCGCCGCCGACTCTCTTGATGTCCGCGGAGAGCACTACGCACTGGCTGCCGTATTTTTCAGCAGCTCTCGGGACAAGCGACGGATCTTTGATCGCGCCGGAATTTACGCTGACTTTGTCCGCTCCGCAGTTTAAAACACGTTCAAAATCGTCGACCGTGTTGATGCCGCCGCCGACAGTCAGGGGGATAAAAATCGTTTCGGCAACCTTTGTCAGTATGTCCGTGAACAGCTTTCTGCCCTCAAACGATGCGGTGATGTCGTAAAAAACAAGCTCGTCCGCCCCGTTGTCGCTGTAATATTTCGCAAGCTCAACCGGAGAAGAAACGTCCGAAAGCCCCTGAAAATTCACGCCCTTGACAACTCTGCCGTCCTTCACGTCGAGGCAAGGGATTATTCTTTTCGTTATCACTTCGCCACCTCCAGAGCTTGGCGCAGGTCTATCGCTCCCGTATAATAAGCCTTACCGATTATTGCGCCGTAAAGGTTCATTTGCCTGAGCTTTTTCACGTCGTCGATGTCGGACACTCCGCCGGAAGCGGTGATTTTGACCTTGAATTTTTCGCTCAAACGCTTGTACATTTCGAGGTTTGTTCCTCTCATCGCGCCGTCCCTTGAAATGTCGGTGCAGATGATGTTGTCGACGCCGAGGTTTTCCATTTTTTCAAAGAATTCTTCAAGGCTCACCTGAGACTTTTCAAGCCAACCCTTTATGGCGATGAACCCGTCCTTCACGTCCGCTCCGACGGCGATTTTTTCTCCGTATTTATCAAGAGCTTTTTTCAAAAATTCCTCGTCGTTTACTGCGGCAGTGCCGAGTATCACGCGGTCGACCCCTGCGGAAAAGTATTTGTCGGCAGTTTCGATGTTTCTGATCCCGCCGCCGATCTCAACAAACAGGTTTGTTTCCTTTGCTACCTGACTGACAACCGAGATGTTCGGCACGGATCCGTCCTTAGCGCCCTCAAGGTCGACCATGTGGATATATTTTGCACCTTTTTCCTCGAAGTCTCTTGCGATCTCGATCGGGTTGTCGCTGTAAACGGTCATTTTTTCATAGTCGCCCTTTAAAAGCCTTACCGCCTTTTTTTCAAAAAGGTCAATTGCAGGTAATATTATCATTTCGCTCACCCTTTCTCGCAAAAAGCTCGCAGGATCTTAAGCCCGACTTCGCCGCTTTTTTCGGGATGGAACTGACACCCGCACACGTTGTCTTTTTCCACCGCCGCAGTGAGCTCAATGTCATATTCCGCCGTTGCGATAAGGCTGTCGGCGCAGTTGTCGGCATAAAACGAATGGACAAAATATACGCAGTCGCCGTCGTTTATGTGTTTAAACAAATCGCTTTCTTTCCTGAAATTCAAGGCGTTCCAGCCGATATGCGGGATCTTGTATTTTTCGTCAAGCACGCCCTTCATCGGGACGATCTCGCCTTTGAGTAGCCCGAGCCCCTCGTGCTCGCCGAACTCATAGCTTTTTTCAAAAAGCATCTGCATTCCCAAGCATATGCCCATGATCTCTTTGCCGTCTTTTGCCTGCTGCTGAATCAAGGAGAAAAGCCCGCTGTTTTTCAGCTTTTCGACAGCGTCGCCGAACGCTCCGACGCCGGGCAAAATAATTTTTCCGGCGTTTTTTATTTCATCGGGATCGCTCGTCACAACAGCGTCCTGACCGATATACTTCAGCGAGGAACAGAGCGAAAAAAGATTCCCCACGCCGTAATCAACAACCGCAACCATCACAGCATCCCCTTTGTTGACGGGATCTCTCCGGCAAAATCTTTGTCGATCGAGAGGGCCTCCCGCATCGCTCTTGCGGCGCATTTGAAAGCGCCCTCGATGATGTGGTGGGAATTGCTTCCGGCGATCTGCCTGATGTGAAGCGTAACGCCCGCCTGCCTTGTGAACGCGATGAAGAATTCCTCGCAAAGCTCTGTGTCAAAATCGCCGACTCTCTGGGTCGGGATGTTCATTTCGCCGTAGAACGATCCTCTGCCGGAAACGTCAACGGCGCAGAGGATAAGGGTTTCATCCATCGGAGTTATCTTGTCCGCATAGCGGTTGATGCCCTTTTTGTCGCCCATTGCTTCAAAAAAAGCCCGGCCGAGACAGATACCCACGTCCTCGACGGTGTGATGAAAATCAACGTTTGTGTCGCCGTCGCATTTCACGTCGAGGTCAAAGCGGCCGTGTTTTGCAAAAAGAGTCAGCATATGATCGAGAAAACCGCATCCCGTTTCGCACGACGATTTCCCGGTTCCGTCGATGGCAAGGGAAAGCTTGATTTTGGTTTCGTTCGTATTTCTTTCAATGTCGGCTTTTCTCATTTTTCAAATCTCCTTTAGTATTTCTTCGACTTTGTCAAGAAAAATTTTCATCTGTTCTTCACTGCCGATCGTTATTCTGTTGAAGTCTTTGATTTTCGGCGAGCTGAAATGCCTTATCAGAACGCCGCGTTTTTTCATTTCAAGGTAAAGCTTTTCTCCCGATATTTTTTCGCTCTTTGCGAAGAGAAAATTTGCCTTTGAATCTGTGACGAAAAATCCGAGTTTTTCAAGCGCAGTTTTTGTCTTTTCCCTCGTTTCGGCGATCTGCCTGCAAAGCTCAATACGCCTGTCGTTTTCCTCCAACATCGCAACGCCTGCCGCCGCCGTCATCCTGTTGACGTTGTAAGGATTTGTAGAATACTTTATGGTGTTGAGGTCTTTTATCAGCTCCTCATTTCCTATCACAAAGCCGAGCCTTGCGCCCGCCATGCTCCTCGACTTTGAGAACGTGCCGACTACAAGCAGGTTGTTGAATTTCCCTGTCAGCGGTATCGCGCTTTCGGCGCCGAAGTCAACGTAAGCCTCGTCGATGATCACGACGTTTTCGGGGTTTGAGGAGACGATTCTTTCTATCTCTGCGATCGTCAGACAAATTCCCGTCGGAGCGTTGGGGTTTGCGATGACGATGTTTTTGTTGATCCCGATATAGTCTTCTGTCCTTATTCTGAAATCCTCGCCGAGCGGTATCTGCTCAAACGGCAGAAAATTAAGCTCCGCAAACACAGGGTAAAACCCGTACGTTATGTCGGGAAAAACAATCGGATGGTCTTTGTCGCAGAACGCCATGAATGCAAAATTCAGCGCTTCGTCCGAGCCGTTGGTCATCAGAATGTTTTCTTTTCCGACTGCGAAAGTTTTCGCCATTTTTTCACGAAGCAGCGTGCATTCCGGGTCGGAATAAAGGTTGATATTTTCCGCCCCTTTTGCGGCGGCTTCGACCACATGTTCGCTGACGGGGAACGGCGACTCGTTTGTGTTAAGTTTTATATACTTCATGTCCTTCGGCTGTTCGCCCGGAACGTAGGCCGAGAGCGAAGAATATTTTTTTGAAAAGAATCTGCTCATTATTTTTCAAATCGGATCTCGGCGCTTCTTGCATGCGCGTCAAGCCCTTCCTTTCTTGCAAAAGTTGCGATCTTTCCGCTCACCTTTTCAAGCGCGTCCTTGGTGTAATAAGTGAACTGCGTTTTCTTCACAAAATCATCGACCGAAAGAGGCGAAGAAAATCTCGCCGTTGCGCTCGTTGGAAGCGTGTGGTTCGGCCCTGCAAAATAGTCGCCGAGAGCTTCGGGACAATATCTGCCCATGAACACCGAGCCGGCGTGTTTGACTTTGTCGAGATAGTCGAAAGGATTGTCAACGCACAGTTCAAGATGCTCGGGCGCTATCTCGTTTGCGATGTCTATGGCAAGCTGCAGATTATCTTTGGCAACGATGATTTTGCCGTTGTTGTCGATCGAAGTTCTTGCGATCTCTTTTCTGGGCAGGAGCGGTATCTGGCGCTCGAGCTCGATGCTTACTTTTTCGGCGAATTCCATGGTGTCGGTGACAAGCACTGCGCTCGCCATTTTGTCATGTTCCGCCTGTGAGAGGAGATCCGCCGCAACGTATTTCGGGTTTGAAAGCGAATCAGCAACGACAAGGATCTCGCTGGGCCCTGCGATCATGTCGATGGAAACCTTTCCGAAAACCTGCTTTTTGGCTTCCGCCACATAGGCGTTGCCGGGGCCGACTATCTTGTCGGTTTTCGGGATCGTTTCGGTTCCGTAAGCCAGCGCCGCGATCGCCTGAGCGCCGCCGACCTTGAATATCCTGTCAACGCCCGCGATCTTTGCCGCGGCGAGAATTGCCGAGTTGATTTTTCCCTCTTTGTTCGGTGGGGAAACCATGACTATATTGCCGCAACCCGCGATCTTTGCGGGAACGCTGTCCATCAGCACGGTCGACGGATAAGCTGCTGTGCCGCCGGGGACATAAAGACCGACTTTTTCTATCGGCATGACCTTCTGCCCGATGACAACGCCGTCTTTTTCGCTGATGACGAAACTGTTTCTCACCTGACGGCTGTGGAACGCGCGGATGTTTTCGCAGGCTTCTTTGAGAATGCCGACAAATTCCTCGCCGACTTCTTCAAAAGCTTCGTCTATCTCTTCCTGAGTAACTTCAAGGCTATCGAGCTTTGCCCCGTCAAATTTCAGCGCATATTCATATATGGCTTTGTCGCCGTTTTTCCTGACGTTTTCGATGATCTCTTCAACGGTTTTTTCAACATTTGCGCCGCTCTGACTGCGGTCAAATATTTCTTCGTTCGATACTTCGCCGTAATTGTATATCTTTATCATTATAACTGCTCCTTGATTTTGCTGACGACGTCTTTGATCTGCTCGCCCTTGAATTTAAAGCTGACTTTATTTGCGATAAGCCTTGCGCTGATGTCAACTATCGTCGAGAGCACGCCCAGGTCGTTTTCTTTCAGCGTTGCGCCCGTTTCGACAATGTCAACTATTACGTCCGACAGTCCGAGTATCGGCGCGATCTCGATCGATCCGTTGAGCTTGATAACGTCGATCTCCCTGCCGATCGAATCGTAGTAGTCGGATGCGATCTTCGGGAATTTTGTCGCCACCTTCAGCGCCCTGTCCGGATCGTCGCGGAAATCCTTCGGGCCTGCGACAGCCATCCTGCATTTTCCCATGTCGAGGTCGAGAAGCTCGTACACATCGGGACAGTATTCAAGCAGAATATCTTTTCCGCAAACGCCAATGTCCGCAGCGCCGCGCTCGACGTAAATCGAAACGTCCGACGGTTTTACCCAGAAATATCTGACCTGTTTTTCGGAGTTTTCAAAAATCAGTTTTCTGTTTTTTTCTTTTATTTCGGGGCATTCATAACCTGCTTTTTCAAAAGCGTCGTAAACTTTTTCTCCAAGCCTGCCCTTCGGCAAAGCAATGTTAAGCATATTATTTTCCCTCCCCGAAAACGATTTTTTCACGGTATCTCAAGGTTGTGTTCTCCGTCTTTTGGGCGGACACGGTTTTGCCTGAAGAAATGATTTTTTCAACTTCGTTTCTCACTTCGGATTTGTCGTCGACGTCGTCGTAAACAAGAAGAACGTCAACATCAAATCCGTCCTTTTCCGTCCGTAGCTGTTCGAGCAGATGAGTGTAGACTGCAAAGCCTATCGCGGACGATTTTCTGCCCATTTTTTTCATCAGTTTGTCATATCTTCCGCCGGACAGAACGCCGTCGCTGATGCCGTCGATGAAGCCTCTGAAGGCGATGGAGTTGTAGTAGTTCATGTCGTTGACAACGGAAAAATCAAATATGATCCTGTCGGAAAACTTCCTCTGCGCCGAATCAATCATCGAGGATAATTCGCACAGTTGAGCGTATGATTCTTCGGCGCTTCCTTTGCAAATGTCTTTCAGGTTTTCGAGCACCTTTTTTCTCTCGCCGTAGGAAGTGATAAACACGCAGATTTTTTCATAATCTTCCTCGCTGACCTCATATTCGTCGCAAAGCCTCTTGAGGTCGTGCATGTTTTTCATCGAAACAAACTCAGTTGCGCGCTTGATGAAGTTTTCGCTGCCGTTGATCTGTTCAACAACGCCGAGCAATATCCCCAGATGCGATATTTCAAGGACAAAGTCACCGTTCGGGCTGATTTTTTCAAGGCTTTCGGCGGCAAGCAAAATAACTTCGGTCACGTCGTAATCGTCGATGTCGCCGATGCACTCAAGCCCGGTCTGCATTATCTCCTTGTAACGCTTTGTCGTTTCCGAAACGCGGTAAACGTTCTCGTTGTAGTAAACTTTCTGCTTGGATCCGGCTTCGTCTTCACCGTTTTTGATGATGGAGAGGGTTACGTCCGGTTTCAGCGCCATGAGCTTTCCGTTGGTGTCGTTAAAGGTGATGATCCTGTCACTGACAAGAAAATCCTTGTTGCGGATATATAGCTCGTATTCTTCAAATTTGCTCATGTTGTACGGAAGATAGCCGTACTTTTTGTAAAGGGAGCGAAGGTCGAAAACGGCTTTCTCCTCGCTCTTCAAAAGCTTCTTGTCGATGCCGAAAATCTCTTCGCCGCGGTAGTTTTCGCCCGTCATTTTTCCAACCTCCCGACCATCGTCTTATACATTCCGGAACCGTAATCGTAACACCTTTTCACGCGGCAGACCGTCGCCGTGCTCGCTCCTGTGCGTTTGCTGATCTCGTTGTAGCTGATGCCTTTGTCAAGCTGTTTTGCAACCATCAGCCTTTGCGAGATTTCCATGATCTCCTTTATGGTGCAGATGTCTTCCAGAAAGTTTCTGCATTCTTCTTCGCTTTCCAGGCACATGAAAGCTCTGCAAAGCTCCTGCGCGGATTCGTTGTCCCAGATGTTCACGCAAATACCTCCGTTCAATTTAGCGTGCTAACGTGATAACATGGTAGATTATAAAACAGTAAAGCCGTTTTGTCAAGATGTTTTTCAAAAAAACCGTGTCTTTTTCGTTATATATGTTTGTTTTACATCCTTTCAGATCAAAAAACAAGTTCCCGACAGCCAAAAACTACCCGACAATGCGTCGAGTAGTCGGCAGATCATGAGCCTTTTTTTCGCAGGAACGTCATCCCGAATGCCGCACCGGCAACGACAATGATGCAAGCCGAAACTGTTTTCAGGACAATCCTGCCGGTATCGTTTTTACTTTGCGCGAGAGCGTTGACCTCCTGCGTCGTGCTTTCGGAACCCTGGCCGCTCTGCGTTTGAGCTATCGATCCCTGGGCGCTCGCTCTTGAAGGATAATCATCGGGGTCTACTGTCGAGTAGGGCACCGTCGTGCTTTTTGTCGCTTTTGTTTTCTGCGTTTTTGTTGTTTTCTGTTTTGTGGTCTTTTCCTTTGTAGTCTTCTCTTTAGTAGTCTTCTCTCTGGTAGTTTTCTCCTTAGTCGTTTTTTCCGAAGTTGTTTTCTCTTTTGTGGTTTTCTCGGTTGTTGTTTTTTCCTTGGTGGTCTTTTCTTTAGTGGTTTTTTCTTTTGTTGTCTTTTCTGTCGTACGAACCGCTTCGGCCTTGGTGGTCGTTGCAGCAGTTGTCGAGCTTTGCGCGAGCTTGTCCTTTATTGCGATTTTGAACGGGACGGATACGTTCCCTCTTGAATCGTTTGCGACGATCGAGAGATCGAACGCGCTGTCAGCGCCTCTCTTGAACGAGATCTTCGCCTCCATGCTTACCCCGTCGATATGATCTTTGACCGCGCTCCTTACGCCGAAATCGTTTTCATCGTATTCGGCTCCGGCCGGGGAAACTTTTATCGTGCCGATGCCTTCTACCGTGATCTCAAAACTGCAGTTTTCAAAATTATCTATGCTCTTGTTTTCAACGGTCTGGATCGCGAGGAAAAGAAGGTTTTTGTCGTGCTGAAAATCGTGCCTTACGTACAAATGCACAACGTCGCAACCTGTGTAGATCTTGTCCGCAAGGTCAGCCATGGTCGTTTTTTCCCATTCCTCGTCAACGTCAACGAACCCGTCGATATTGTAAGCAAAAGATGTCAACGCAAAGCAGAAGGCAAATATCGCCGCAGCGATCAAAGTGATAACTCTGTTTTTCATCATCTTGCCCTCCGCCATAAAATTTCAAGCCGTTTGGTCCGGTGCCGAGCCCGTGCGCGGCCAATCATCGACTTCAGAAAATTATATCATACGTACATTTCTTTTACAATAGAAAAGGTCAATCTGTTGGTGTTTTTGAAAAAATTTGTCTAAAAAAGGCGGCTTTATGCCACGAGAGAAGGTGTCGGATCGGCATTTTCAAAAGATTTGCTCAATATTCGGTAAATCCTTGACAAAGCGAAAGGTTTTTGATAGAATAGTCCTTGTATTCGGTTTGCAAACTGCGGCTGAGCAAAATGCGAAAAATTAAATATGGAAGCGTATCGAAGTGGTCATAACGGGCCTGACTCGAAATCAGGTAGCCTTCACGGGCTCGTGGGTTCGAATCCCACCGCTTCCGCCAAAGCGCAAAGTTCGACTTTTGTCGGGCTTTGTGTTTTTTGTTTTTAAGGTGGGATTCGAACAGGAGGGAGATATGCTTGCATATCGGAAGAAAATGCTCCTGCGGAGCGTTTTCGCCGACGTGGGCGTGTCGGCGCGCGGTGCGCG
>JAFTCG010000069.1 GCA_017454815.1 Clostridia bacterium | reverse complement strand
CTTCCTTGATAGTCTTCTTTCAATGAACGAAACATAGTCGTTATTTTTCACAAAACAGATGTCCTGGCTGTCGGGTTTATTGCTGTTTAAAAAGCCGAGCGATGAAGCAAGCTGCCTGACTTCGTCTTTTTTCATGTTGCCTATGGGAAACATGATCCTTGAAAGCTGAGACTGGTTAAGGCTATAGAGGACGTAGCTTTGATCTTTCATGTCAAAAGCGCCTTTTTTCAGGAGATACCTGTCGCCTGATTTTTCGATATTGGCGTAGTGACCGGTTACAACATATTCGGCTCCCATTTTGTCCGCAAGCTCAAACATTTTGGGGAATTTGATATACCTGTTGCAATCAACACATGGATTCGGGGTTTCGCCGATCAGATAACCGTTGACAAATCTGTCAATTACGTTTTTTTCAAAATCAGGGCAAAAGTCGATTACCTTATGTTCGATCCCGAGCTGTTCACAAACTTGTTTCGCCAGGGCAATATCGTTTAAGTCGACGCAGGAATTATCTTCCGAATCATTGCTCCTGTTCAGCTTTAAAGTTATACCGCAGGTGTAGTAACCCATTTCTTTTGAAAGATAGGCAGCAACAGAGCTGTCAACTCCTCCGCTGAGTGCTATAAGACTTTTACTCATCTGTTTCGCCTCTTTGATGGTCAATTATTCTCTTGCCGTCAGAGCTGAAAATGACGGTTGAATCGATGTCTGTCCTGTAATACTTTATGCCGAGTTTTTCGAGCTTATCGAGCGTTTCCTGATGAGGATGGCCGTATTTATTGTCTGCCGCGCAGGAAATCACGGCAATATGAGGATCCACCGCCTTTAAGAAGGCGCTCGACGAGGATGTTCTGCTGCCGTGATGCCCAAGACAAATCACGTCAGAGCTCAGGTCGGCGCCGGATTGAAGAACTGTCTTTTCCTCATCGGTCTCGGCGTCACCTGTCACAAGGAAAGAAGTGTTGCCGTATTCTATCTTCAGGATCACAGACATGGAATTCAGATTGCCTTTAATAGTCTTGACCGGCGCAAGGGCAGTACACCTTATTTCACCGAGGGTGAAACTGTCTCCGCCCTTTATGTATGAGGAATCGACGTTCTTACCGTCCAACGACTCGAGCAGATATTCATAGCAGCTTGACGTCGGAATATCGTTCTTATCAAGCTTCGGCATATAGAACTTTCCGATTTCAAACTTGTTTACTATCGAATACATACAACCGATATGATCTGAATGAGGGTGGGTCGCAATGAGGTAATCTATTCTTTTTATACCAAGATTGTTCAGATATCCTTCGACATTATCTTTCTGATCTCTTTCGCCGCAATCGATCATAATCGTTCCATAGTCCGATGTGACAAGAGTGCAGCTTCCCTGCCCTACGTCGACGACGTGAAAGTTCACCGGATAATCATCTAATCTTGCATCCCCGACTATCCCGATTTTTTCCGCAACGTCATCCCAGCCGAAATCATCGCTTATGAGCTTGAACAAAGACGGTATTGCGGCAAGAATTGCGATTATGACGATTATGGCAACAGTGATCCATTTACTGTTTATTCTTTCTTTTAGTCCCATAGGGTTTTCTCGCTTTCGAGTTTTTGTTGTTAAAACTGTTGCGATTAACGCTGTTGTCGTTCACAAGGCATTTTGGAGAATTGCCGATCAAATCTCTCCTACCGGCCTTTTTCAAAGCTTCAAGCACAAACTGTTTGTTCTTCGGATCAAAATATTGGAGCAGAGCCCTCTGGAGCTTTTTATCGTGCAAATCTTTTGCAACATAAACTTCTTTCAAGGTGTAAGGATCGAGCTCGGTATAGAACATACAGGTTGAAACAGTGCCGGGCGTTGGATAAAAATCTTGCACCTGCTCAGGTCTGATCCTTTCCCTCTTCAAAAACAAAGCAAGCTCAACAGCGTCTTTGAGGGTGCTGCCCGGATGCGACGACATGAGGTAAGGGACGAGGTATTGCTGTTTTCCGATTTCCTTGCTGATTTTGAAATATTCATTTGCAAACTTCAAATATGACTCAATATGAGGTTTACCCATATAATCGAGAACGACTGCGCTGCAGTGTTCCGGAGCTACTTTAAGCTGACCGCTGACATGATGCTCAACGAGCTCGTGAAGAAAAGTTTTGTCCTCGTCGAGCATAAGATAGTCAAAACGGATGCCTGACCTGATGAAGACTTTTTTAACTCCCTCGATCTGACGCGCTTCCCTGAGGATCTCAAGATATTCCCGATGGTCTGAAACAAGGTTGGGGCAAGGCTTAGGGGCAAGGCATTTTTTGGCTTTGCAAAGGCCGTTCTTCTTCTGTATCTCGCAGGAGGGGTTCCTGAAATTTGCGCTCGGCCCGCCTATGTCATTTATGTATGACTTGAAATTAGGGCGCTTTGTCAACAACCTGACTTCGCTCAGGATCGACTCTTTACTACGCGAGGTAACGTACCTGCCCTGGTGAAAGGCAAGCGAGCAAAAATTGCAAGCGCCGAAACAACCTCTGTTGTGCGTGACGGAAAATTCGACTTCCTTTATACCGGGAACTCCGCCGAGTTGTTCATAAGATGGGTGGTAGTATCTCATATAGGGCAAAGAGTATACCCAATCAAGCTCCTCGGTGGTAAGCGGCGGCATGGGTGGATTCTGGACAAGCATCATGTTGCCGTGACGCTGTTTTATCAGTCTGCCCCTGATATGATCCTGTTCGTCCATCTGAATCCTTGTAGCAATGGCGTATTCCCTTTTGGACTGACAAACGTTCTTGTATGAAGGACATTCAACGCCGTAAAGCGGAGTATCCTTAGTTTCAACGGCATAGCAGGTACCCTTTATATCCGTGAATGATTTTATGCTTTCTCCGTTTGAAAGGCGGTTTGCGATCTCAATGGTCTGTTTTTCACCCATACCGTAGCTGATAAGATCCGCTCCCGATTCAAAAAGGATCGAAGGTTTTACTTCGTCATCCCAATAATCATAGTGAGCAAATCTGCGCAATGAAGCCTCTAATCCGCCAATGATGATCGGAACGTCGCCATAAACTTCACGGATCTTTTTGCAATAAACAACGACCGCTCTGTCCGGACGTTTTCCTGCTTTGCCGCCGGGAGTGTATGCGTCTTCGCTCCTTTTCCTCTTTGCGGCGGTGTAATGAGCGACCATTGAATCAATGTTGCCGGAGGACACAAAAAAGGCATATTTCGGTCTGCCGAACTCTTGAAAAGACGAAGCTTTTTTCCAATCCGGCTGAGAAATAATGCCTACTTTAAAGCCTTGAGATTCGAGCACTCTTGTGATTATTGCCACGCCGAAGCTCGGATGGTCAACGTAAGCGTCCCCCGTAACGTAGACAAAGTCGACTTCGTCCCATCCTCTGCTCTGAGCTTCTTTTTTTGTCAGCGGCAAATAATCCATGGTTTAAAAATCCTCTGTAATATTATCGTCATCGTCGTCGTAATAATCATCGTCAATATCCTCGCTGTCTGAAGCGCGAAGGTCGATGTTTCCGTCGGACGAAAGAGCTATCATCTCGTGATATTGCTGTTTTGAAAGAAGAACTTCCCTGGGTTTTGCGCCTTGGAAAGGCCCTATGATTCCCCTTTCTTCAAGCGAATCCATCATCCTGGAAGCACGGGCATATCCGAGCTTAAGTCTCTTCTGAAGGAGCGTTGTGGACGCCATCTGCGCTTCGACAACGACTTCGATAGCGTTCGCGAGCATGGGATCAACGTCTTCTTTGTCATCGTTTTCAACGTCAAATCCTGCTTTTTTCTTCTCGATAAACTGGTGATTCTCGATCTTCTCCATAATATCTTCATCATAGGATTGCTCCGCCTGATTCTTGATATAATCAACGACGTTTTCGACCTCACCGTCAGAGAGAAATGCACCCTGAACTCTGACTGGCTTTGAATTGCCGACGGGAGAATAAAGCATATCGCCGTTACCAAGAAGTTTTTCCGCGCCGGCGGTGTCAATTATAGTCCTCGTATCGACCTGCGAAGAAACAGAAAGAGCTATCCTGCTGGGAATGTTAGCTTTAATAATACCGGTTATTACGTCAACGGACGGCCTTTGAGTTGCAATAACAAGATGCATTCCCGCCGCACGCGCCATCTGGGCCAGACGGCAGATCGAATCTTCAACTTCATGCGGAGCCGCCATCATCAGGTCGGACAATTCATCGATAAAGATGACGATCTGGGGCATTTTGGCGATGCCGGGGTTTGCTTCGGCAAATTTGTTGTAACCTTTGATGTCTCTGACGTTTCGCTCGGAAAACAGCTTGTATCTGTTGAGCATTTCGGTCACTGCCCACGAAAGCGCGCCCGCCGACTTCCTTGGATCGGAAACGACCGGAACAAGCAGATGAGGTATGCCGTTATAAACTGTAAATTCAACCTGTTTCGGGTCTATCATCAAAAGCTTGACTTCGTCCGGCGTTGCATTATACAAAAGGCTGACGATCATAGCATTAAGGCAAACGGATTTACCGGAGCCCGTTGTACCGGCGATAAGCAGATGAGGCATTTTTGCAAGATCAGCGCAAATGATGTTGCCGGTAATATCTTTTCCCAGAGCAACATTCAGTTTGCTCTTTGCGCTGCTGTATACGTCGCTGTCAATTATCTCACGCACGGAAACCATAGATCTGTTTCTGTTTGGGATCTCGATGCCGACGGCGGCTTTGTTTGGGATCGGAGCCTCGATTCTGACGCCGGATGCCGCCATGTTCATCGCAATATCGTCCGCAAGACCGGTGATTTTCCTGATTTTTACGCCGGGAGCGGGTTGGATCTCATATCTTGTAACGGAAGGCCCTCTCGTGATCTCAGTGATCTTTGTTTCAATGCCGAAGCTCCTGAGCGTTTCAACAAGCTTGATGCCGCTGTTTCTAAGCTCGGAGGAATAGTCAACGTTGCCGTTCTTATCGGGCTCAGAGAGGCACGATATCGGCGGGAATTTGTATATCACGGATTTTCCGGATTTATCGGAAATATAAGAAGTGTCGCTTGCGATGAACGGGTTTTCCCTCTCCTGCTTTTTCTCAACCTTCTTAACTGTAGCTTTTTTCGTTGTGGATTTTTTGGGAGGATCCTGCTTCTTCTTGTCTGAGAATCTATCCTCCTCCCTGTCGATGGTTATCGGCTTTAAACCGTTCTGCTGTTGAGCCTTTCTTTTTGCGGCAAAATCGATCGGACCGGGCATAAATATCCCATCGTCGTCAAAAGGCATCTGTTCTTCAATCTCTATGGGTGAGATCACTCCTACGTCGCCATCATTTGTGTCGTATCCGTCAGTATATCCTTCAACAAAATCGGGGGTAAAATCGCCGTAGTCGTCGTCTTCCCTGCTGTTGATGTGCTCGTTGATTTTATCAATCGGCTTCTTCACGGCGTCTCGAAGGTTTAGCAAAGTGGTTTTGGTCACAAGCATCAGAACAGTAAATATCAAAATCACGAGAACGCACAGCGCAGCCGCCTTGCTTGCGCAGAGCTTTGTAAGCCCGCCCGCACAAAGGCAACCGAAAAGTCCGCCGTTTTTGATGGAGAATCCGAGCTGGAACACACTTTTGATCTGTTGGGAAATGGTTATGTAAACGAGATAATCTTTTGTATTCGCGACAATATGAATGAAAGAATTAATGAACAAAATGAACACCGACCAGCCGACGATCTGCCATTTTGTTTTGTTTTCATAAAGTTTATCCTTTGCCGCCATGAACGCAACAAAGAACAGCAGGAATATCACAAATATCGACGCTATGCCCAACACTCCGAAAAGGAAATATTGGCGCAAAAAGCTCCATACAGCTCCGCCGGGAATGCAGTACAAGGCGAGCAAAAGCAACGCAGCAGCGAAAGTAATCACGGAAAACACATTGGACGGAAACTTTTTTTCCTGCTTGTTTTTCTTGCTTGAAGCGGAAGCGGTCGCG
>JAFTCG010000068.1 GCA_017454815.1 Clostridia bacterium | reverse complement strand
GAAAGAGAAAGAGTAACCGCTTCACTTTGCCTTTCTTCAGTCGCAAAACATATTGTATCAAATATTTTCGCATTTGTACATACCAAATTAATATTTTTTTTACATTTTTTCCAATCTTTTATCGAAAAAGTGGTCTGAGCGACAAAAATTACGGGTTTTTCCCCGATTTCCGGACGCTGAGAAAGGATTTTTTCAAGCTCATCGCTCGTTTTGAACACGATCGACTCGCCTTTTGCATAGCTCCTGATGCCCCTGACCTCCGGGTGATCGGCGTCGCCGGCGATCATGGTGAGGACTTGGGGCGATGAATTTTCGCTGACGATCCTATGGATCTTCTTGACGAAAGGGCACGTTGCGTCAAAAAAAGGTACGCCCAGGGATCTGATCTTTTCCTCGATGTGTTTTTCGACGCCGTGGGCGCGAATGAGCAGAGTCCTGTCGCTGTCGATGAGATCGCAGTTTTCAATAATGTCGGCTCCCCTGCGCTGCATATCCTCGATCACGCCGGGGTTGTGGATGATCGGGCCGAACATCGTGACACGGTTTCCCTCGTCGAGCAGTTTATACGCCATCTCGACGGCTCTGTTGACGCCGAAGCAGAATCCGGCAGTTTTCGCGAGTACAGTTTCCAATTTGTTTCCTCTTTCCCGAGCATCACAGACGCTCTTTTATCGTCCTGAGCATCAGAGCAATGGATTCTTCGAGGCCGATGTCGGTCGTGTCCACGATCACGGAATCGTCCGCCGGTTTCAGCGGGGCGACCTCGCGGTGAGAATCCTGGTAGTCGCGTTTTTTCATGTCTTCAAGCACGTCGTCAAAATCGACTTTTTCGCCCTTTTCAAGAAGCTCGTTGTATCTCCTCTTCGCCCGTTTCTCAACGTCGGCGGTGAGGAAGATCTTGATCTGCGCATCAGGCAGAACGACCGTGCCGATGTCGCGCCCGTCCATGATGCAGTCGTTTTGCTTGGCGATATCCCTTTGCAAAGAGAGCAGAAATGCCCTGACCATCGGGATCTTTGAAATGTCGGAGGCGGCAAGGGAAGCCTCGGGGGTTCTGATCTTGCCGGAATAATCCTCACCGTTGCAATAAACCTTCTGCACACCGTTTTCGTATTTGAGTTTCACGTCGGTGCGCTCAAGCAGTTTTTCGAGTTTTTCAAGATCGTCGAAGTCCACGCCCTCTTCAACGGCAAAAACGCCGACAGTTCTGTAAAGCGCACCCGTGTCAACGTAGATAAATCCGAGCTCCGACGCCGCTCGTTTGGCGATAGTGCTTTTGCCCGCTCCTGCAGGGCCGTCGATTGCGATATTGATTTTTTTCATCATTTTGCTCCTTTATTCACACTGTTTCCCGCCGTTCTCGCCGTGGAAAAGGCGATCTGTAGATTGAACCCGCCCGTGTAGGCGTCCACGTCGAGAATCTCGCCGCAGAAATACAGACCTTTTACAATTTTTGATTCCATCGTTTTGGGATCGACTTCTTTCACGCTCACGCCGCCGGACGTTATCACCGCTTCGTCGATGGGCCTGAAGCTCTTTACCGTAACGGAAAAATCCTTCAGCAGTTCGATGACTCTCTGCCTTTGCAGCTTTGTGAGCTGATTCGCCTTGGTGGAAGCGTCTATGCCCGTCCTCTCGACGAACACGGGCACGAGCTTTTTTGGCAAAAGAGTTTCAAGCACGTTTGAAAAGTTCCTGTTCGACGAGTTCAAAAGCTCACGCAGCAATCGTTTGTCAAGCTGACTGAAGTCCAGAGCGCTCTTGAGGTCGATATGAAGAACGTATCTGCCCTCTTCCATCTGACGAATATGCGCGCTTGCGCTCAGCACCAGCGGACCGGACACTCCGAAATGCGTAAAGAGCATCTCGCCGAAATCGGTAAAGATCGTCTTTCCTTTTTTCTTATCTTCAAGTTTGACTTCCACGTTTCTAAGGGAAAGGCCCATCATTTCGCGGCAAAAGCCTTCGCAGGTTTCCAGCGCAACGAGAGACGGTTTGAGCTCGGTCACGGTGTGGCCGCACTGTTTCGCCATGAAATAGCCGTCGCCTGTGGAGCCTGTTTTCGGGTATGATTTGCCTCCTGTCGCCAGGATGACGCTGTTTGCAAAATACTGTTTCTTTTGGTACGTTTCGACGCCTACGGCTCTGCCGTCGCGGAGGATGAGCTTCTTCACTCTGTCGTTGACGACTTGCACGCCGCTGTCAGAAACGAATTTTTCAAGGCATCTGACTATATCAACGGCTTTGTCGCTGACGGGGAAAACGCGCTTGCCTCGCTCGACTTTCAGCTTTACGCCGCGGCTTTCAAAAAAATCCACCGTGTCTTCGGGCATGAAAGACGAAAAAGAGCTGTAGAGAAATTTGCCGTTGGAAACGACGTTTTTGATAAGCGTTTCAAGCTCCTTGCAGTCGTTCGTGACGTTGCATCTACCCTTGCCGGTTATCATGAGCTTTTTGCCGAGGATGTCATTTCGCTCAAAGAGCATTGTTTTCAGCCCTCTTTGCGACGCAGTGCCTGCCGCCATCATCCCTGCCGCTCCGCCTCCGACAACGATCACATCGGTCATATCTCCCTGCCCTCCGGGTTTTCATAAATTCCGTATTTTTCCCAGAAGCCTTCGAGCGTTTCATACCTCGCCCTGGCTTCGTCCTTCTTCTTGAGGATTATCGCCGAGATCAGGCAATTCGACAGGCTCATCGCCGCGGTGAGAGAATCGACAACGCTCGCCATCGCGCTCTTTGCGATCAAAAGGCAGTCCGTGAACGGCACGAGCGGGGAATCCTCGCTGTCGGTGATGGATACGATCCTGCAGCCGCGGTCGTGGGCGAACTTGGCGGCGTTGACGATATTTTTTGAGTACCTCGGGAACGACGTGATGATACAGACGTCGTTGGGGGTTATCCTGAAGAGGAATTCGTAAATCTCGCTGTCGCTGGAAACGTCGACGAGGATGACGTTGTCAAAAAGCAGTTTCAGATAATAATGGAGAAAGCCGGAGATTATCGAAGCGCTCCTTGCGCCGAGGAAATAGATCTTCTCCGCGCGGCAGATCGACTCGACGCTGTTTTCAAAAGCGTCTTTGTCAAGGTTTTCATACGTTTCCTCGATGGATGATATGTCGTTTTTGACGGTTTTTTCGATCAGATCGCTGCCGTCGGCTTCCGACATGAGGTCGATGCGCTGGACGTCGGTCAGCTTTTTCCTGACGAGATCCTGCAGCGATTTCTGAAAATCGGGATAGCCTTTATAGCCCATCTCGCAGGCAAAGCGGACGACGGTCGATTCGCTCACGTCGACCTGACCTGCGATCTTCATCGCCGTCATAAAAGCGGCGCTGTCATAATGCTCGACGATAAACGACGCTATTCTCTTGTGGCTCTTGGAGAGCTCGGGCATCTTGGTTTCGATGCGGTTGAGCAAAGTTTCATTCATTTTCTTTCACCCTTGTCAGGCAGTTTTGATCTCGATGGATTCGATCACGATATCTTCAAAAGGTTTGTCGAGCATATCCGTCCTCGCGGCGGCGATCTTTTCGACGACGTCCATGCCTTCAAAAACATGGCCGAAAACGGTGTGCTTTCCATCAAGCCACGGCGTTCCGCCGCACTGCTCATATTTTTCGACAGCTTCCTGGCTGAACATATCGGGAATCTGTTTCATCTGGGAAAGAAGATCATCGCTGACGTCCTTCGCCTG
>JAFTCG010000008.1 GCA_017454815.1 Clostridia bacterium | reverse complement strand
GCCTGCAGGCGAGACAAATCTCGGCTCCCTTGTGTAAAGGGAGCTGTCAGCGATAGCTGACTGAGGGATTGTCAACATAATTTAAGTTTTGCTTAAACATTGAAACGTACAACCCTTCCGTCTGCCTTCGGCATCCACCTCCCCTTACACAGGGGAGGCAAGAAATCACAGCCGTAAAATACATCTGACTTTGGCGGTCGGATAACGCACGATTGTATTGCGTAACAGCAACTGATTTCCGGTGCTATGTCAGTGCGTTGCGCTTCAGGCGCTTTCTTGTTGTGTTTATTATGGGCTTTTTTCAAAGCGTTACGGCTTATCAAACAAAACAAGGCGAATTGATTTATATTGTCCGCTTCGTTTAAGAGAGCGCGCACGGGACAAAACGAGCGTAACGGAAAATCAGTTTGAAGCATTGAGCCGGCGCGAGCTCTTCTTGCCTTCGATGCTGATTTCTCCGGCGGACAGAAGCGATCTTTTTGTGAGCGACGGCCCGATAAGCTCGTAAACAAGAACGCCGAAAAGCACTACGTTGCGTATCATGTTTCCGCCCTGGAGGTTGACCGCCGTGAGCGTCATGCCAAGGGCCACGCCTGCCTGCGGGATGAGCGTCATGCCGAAATGCTTTTTGATGGTCGCACTGCATTTTGAAACAGTACAGCCGACGAAAGCGCCGCTGATCTTTCCGACGATTCTCATGACGATATAGGCAAAGCCGACGATCAAAACGACAGGATTTCTGAGGATCTTCAGATCAAGCTCTGCGCCCGAAAGGACAAAAAACAGGATCTTAACGGGCTCCGACCATCTCTCGAACCTTCCCATCAGCTCTTCCGAGGCTTCGCACATGTTGCAAAAGAAAGTTCCGGAGATCATGCACGTCAGCAGAAGGCTGAACGAGCAGTTGACGCTGCCGATTCTGAACTTTAAAAGCGCGATCCCAACCGTCAGGAATATCGTGGCGCACGCAAGGGCAAGACGTTTGCTACGCGAGTGAAAAAATCTTTCGAGCAGGGTGAAAACAAGACCTGTCAAAGAGCCGAGAGCGACGGACAAAACAAGCTCGAGCAAAGGCTCAACGACGATGCCGATGACGTTGACTTCGCCAGACTCGATGGCTGTGGCGATGCCGAAAGAGATCGCAAAAAGAATCAGCCCCACGGCGTCGTCAAGCGCGACCACCATAAGCAGCAGCTTTGTCAGAGGGCCTTCGGATTTGTACTGCCTTACGACCATTATCGTCGCGGCGGGAGCTGTTGCCGCCGCTATTGCGCCGAGAGTAACGGCGGAACTCAACGACATGATATCGGGTCGGATGAAGTGAAAGATTATCAGGGATATGTCAACGACCACCGTCGTGCCGACAGCTTCCGAGATGCCGACGATGAACGCCTGCTTTCCCATGCTTTTCAGATCCTTAAGCCGGAATTCATTGCCGATGGTGAATGCGATAATTCCCAAAGCGAACTGCGAAATGATGCTGAAGCTTTTGACGTTGTCGAGCGAGGAAAAGCCCAGCCCGTCCAAGCCGAAGGCTCCGATGCAAAACGGCCCGAGAGCAAGACCGGCGAGCAGATATCCCGTTACAGCGGGGAAACCGACTTTTTTTGCGACCCTTGACATAAGAAGTCCCGCAAAAAGCGAGACTGCAAGAGTAATTAGCATTTGAGACATTAAAAAGACCTTCTTTTAAAGCATTTCGTCGTCGTCGAAATGGTGTTTGATTTCGTCCAACTTTCTTTCAGCGTCCGAGAAAAGCTGTTTTGCTCTCTCGGAGAAGTTTGCGTAGTTTTTGAGCAAACGGTCCTGCTTTATCGGTTTATCCCTGCCGCCGACGAGGCTGGAGAACCGGTCGGGGATATCCTTTCTCCAGGTGGTGAACCTGTCGCCAAGATCTTTCCAACCTTCCGAAACAGTGTCGGGCAGTTTTTTGACGTTTTCGGAGAACTGTTTAAGCTTGTCGATAATCTTTCTGATGGAGATGGCGCTGATGATCGAATGGATAAGATCAACGGCGAGGATGCTTGTAAGGACGATCGAAATATAGAACTTGACTTTAAATCCTCCGCCGATCAGCGGCAACAGAAATCCGCCGACGATCGGGTCAAGAATATAAATGAAGAATACGGCGCCGATCGCCCAGAAAACGGAGTGGTGTAGGCAAATTCTGCCGTGGAGGTTGAATTTTCTGTTGCTGTAATCCCACCATCTTGCGTGGAAAAGATGTTCCATCAGGAAGCTGGTGATATATTCGACAATGTCGCAGACGATCGCACCGATGAGAGCGACGAGGACAAACGCGACGATGTATCCCGGCACGCCTTTTATGTGCGATTCGATCAGCGGTCTGATCCATCCGAGACCGACGAGCATCGAAACGGCGCCCGTGCCGTAGATCGGACAAAGCGGACCGAGAAGGAAGCCTCTGTTCGTCAGCTTTCTGTCGAGTACGGAGCAATACACGCTTTCAAGCATCCATCCGAAAACGGAATAGAAGTAGAAGAATAACACGTAATCGATCCAAATATAATTATGCAAGCTGTAGCTCATTTATTTTCACCCTTGTTATTTGTGTAAGCTGATCTCCTCGTCAAATTTTTTCTTGAGTTTCGGGGATCGGCAGATAATTATTTCTTTTGTGGCGACGTATTTGTCGACCAGGCAGACGATAAGCGATTCCTTGTGCTTTGGAGGGATAACGGTAAGGGGGAACATATGCCGCTTTATGATGTTTTGCTCGATCTCTGTGAGCTCAACGCCCTGCTTTTTGCTCAGCTCCCTGGCGTTTTTCAGCGCAAAACCAGGGTGATAGAACCCGTGCAGCCTGTGCGAAGGATCGGGGTCATGCCAGTCGTAATAAAACAGATCGTGCAGCAAAGCGCCCCGCGCAACGATCTTACGGTCCATTTTCAGCCTGCGGCTGATACGGTAGGATATGTAAGAAACGCTGTAAATATGCTGTACGACCGAAACGTCGCCGTGCTGGATATTTTTTCTCATCGAATTGAACTCGTCGGTGTAGCAGTAATCTTTGACGCAGTCGAAATAATCGCTGTCGTTTTTTTCGTTGAGATAATATGATTTTTTAAATAATCTGTCAAGTTTTCCCATTTTCTCACCGCCAAATTTTATTATACCATAATATTGCGCTTCAAACAATTACAATTTTGTTAAAATTCATATTTTCGACCAACATTTTTGCCGACGAAATTGAACGGATAATAAATTGTGCAAAATTCACTAAAAACAGAGCCATAGTTAATAAATACGTTTGAGAAAAACTATTGAAGTTTAAGCTTTTTGTGCTATAATTAAGGATTAGTGAGAGAAGATATTCGACCGGAGGCGTAACAAAATGGACGAGAGAATTGAAAAGATTTTGAAGACCGATGCCGATGCCAGAAAACGTATTGCTCTGGCACAACAGCAGGCGAAAGAAGTTACAAATGAGGTTGAAACAGAAATCGAAAAGCTCAGGCTTCAATACGAGAAAAAAGCCGACACGCGCATCAGGGAGATCAAGAAACAGCAGCAGAAAGAGATGACCGCGATCGAAGAAGAAAAGCGCGAAAACAACGTGAGGATCCTGAAAACGCTTGAAAACGTCTCGAAGGAAAAAACAGACAATTGGGTCGAAGAGATATACGAGCGCGTGATCAGCGATTGAAATATCGCGCCGTAAAGCGAGGTGAGGAAGATGTCCTTTTCCGAAAACGCAATATTGACAAGATCGAGGGCAATTTATTCAAAACGCCTTACAGACCGCAACTATAAAGATCTGCTGAATTGCTCCGGCGTGGAGGAAGCGGCGCATTACCTTTCGACGAAGACGCAGTATTTTGAAACTTTTGTGTCCTTCACCTCCGCGAAAATCAACAGAATGATGCTTGAAAGCCTTCTGAAAAGAAACTATGTCGGGCAGTTCTCCGCTTTATACAGCTTTTCAAAGATCATCGGCAACGAGACGTGCAGATATTTTGTGATGGTAAACGAGATCACCCTCATCCTTAGCTGTCTGAGGTACGTTCTGGCGCCAAACAAGCTTGACATTTTCGTCTCTCTCCCGTCGTATGAAAATATGTCGCCGGGGTTTGACGTTATGAGCGTCGCGAATTCCGAAGATTTTTCGGAGATGCTCTCAAAGCTCAAAAAAACCGAATATTACGAAGCTCTGAAAAAGCTTGACGGCGAAAAACCGAACGTGCTGAAGATCGAGAATGCACTCTACGGTTACCTTGACAAAAAGATCTGCGAGATCGCAAAGAAATCGTTGTCAAAAGTCGAATACAAAAAATTCTATGAAATGGTTGCGTTCAACTCCGACCTGAAGTTCATCTCAAAAGTCATGAGGCTGAAGAGGACGTTTAACTTTTCGCCGGAGGAGATCATAGATTGTGGCTTTTCGTTCGACGCGAGCCTTCTGTCAAAAGACGAGACGCAGAGCATTATCTCGGCCAAGGATGCCGATGAATTGGTTTCGGAAGTCGGCAAAACCGTCTACGGCAAAGGCGGCGATCTTCATAAGATCAAAGACGTTGACCTCTGGTCGCGTGAAATAAAATATGAAAAATATTCAAAAGAAATAATGTACTCCACTTGCCCGAACGTCGTGATGATGTGCTGTTTTTTCCTTAAAGAAATCGAGATCAGGAACATCACAAGCATTATTGAGGGCAAAAAATACGGCCTTGAGCCCGGCGAGATAGAAAAGCATCTTGTCGGCTACAAGAGCTGAGGAGAGGGGTGTATGATTTGGCGATTGAAAAAATGGCTCTTGCCTTTTGCAAGGGAAAAACACAACAGCTTGACAAAATGATAATGGATTGCTGCGTTGACGGACAGTTCCATGTCGAGGACGCCGGAAAATTTATTTCCGAGTCGATGGGGTTCAAACCATTCAACGAAGAAAACACATATAAACCCCTTTTGAATCACATGAGGGATATGGCGAGCATTGCCGGAGTCGATCTGGACGAGGAGGCGGTCAGCGACGTTGATCTGCAGAACAATGATATGCAGGAGATGATCGTTGAGCTTGAAGAAAAAGTCAGCAGTTTTCTCAAACAAAAAAACGACCTCAACGAGCAAAGGCAAAAATGTCTCGACGGAATTGCGATATATCGGAATTTCACAGGCCTTGATGTCAGCATCGACAGGATCAGGGAATGCGAGTTCATTAAAGCAAGATTCGGCAGGCTGCCCAAGGAAAGCTACATGAAGCTCAACCTTTCCAGGGAGAGGGAAGCCAAAAAGCAGACCGCCGCAGCCAAACAGACATCCGCTCAAAAGCAGTCCAAAGAGGTCGGAAGAGATTTTTACAAAGTTGTCGATCACTTTATTGACCTTGATCCCGATACGATCGTCGAGAACGATTCGTCCGGCGTGAAATTCGGAAGCTTCAAAAAAGACGACTACGAAAAATTCAAGGAGCTCTCAAAGCAAAACGAGACGTCGTTTTCCTTCATCGAATGTGAAAAAGATTCGCAACGTCAGTGGGGAGTTTACATCACCCCAAACGACGAAAGAGCCGTCAACGACGTTTTCTTTGCAAAAAGCGGCTTTGAAAAAGCGGACGTCCTGAAGGAAGGCTTGAGCGACAGGCAGGCGCTCAGGGAGTTCAAAATTGCGCTGAAGAATGCCCGGAAAGCTTCGGAGAAAAACTCGAAAGGCAACAGCGACCTGACGAAGAACGCCTATTTCATGTTCCTGCCGTGCGGCGAGGACGAATCAAGCGTCTGGGGAGTATATTTCTCGCCTGTTGAAAAAATCAAGGAGACGGACAGGACGTTTGCAAGCCTCCACTTTGAGCTCATCGAAATGCCCGGAGCCGCCGGACGTCCGAGCGAAATAGTTGCAAACCTCAAAAAAGACATCGAGATCATTGATTCCGAGATCGAAGCCCTGCACAAAAAAGTTGCACAGTATTGGGAGGACAACGAGGAAAAATGCAACATCCTGTATTCCGTCACGAGCGCAAACGACAAAGTGTTCGAGATGAAAAAACACGCGGTAATAAACGACGACTATTTCTTCCTCGTCGGCTGGGTGGTAAACAAGAACAAACGGGCGTTCAGCAAGGCGATAGAAAATATCAGCGATGTCGAAGTCGAGTTCAGTACCCCCGAGGAAAACCCCGGGCTTAAACCGCCGACGAAGCTGAAGAACCTCAAGATCGCAAAACCGTTTGAATTCTTCATCGACATGTACGGGCTTCCCGGATACAACGAGGTGGACGTGACAAGCTTTGTGGCGGTCACCTACACGCTGATGTTCGGAATAATGTTCGGCGATCTGGGGCAGGGTCTGATCCTGACGCTTGCGGGAGCGCTGATGTGGAAGCTGAAGAAAATGGCGCTCGGAAAAGCTCTGATACCGTGTGGATTTTCGGCAATGCTTTTCGGGCTGATCTACGGATCTGTTTTCGGATATGAAGATCTGCTCGATCCGCTCTACAAAGCGGTCGGGCTGAGAGGTAAACCGCTGCCCGTGCTTGAAAGCGTCAATACCATTTTGATTTATGCGATTTCGATTGGTATCATTTTGGTGACCTGCTCGATTTTGATAAACATCTACGCTTGCCTCAAACGCAGGGCAAGGGGAGAAGCGATCTTCAGCCAGAACGGTCTGGCGGGACTTTTGTTCTACCTTTCGGCGGTGAGCCTTGCGGTCGAATTCATGAGCAAAAAAGCTTTTATCCCGACGCAGATAACAAAATGGACGCTTATCGTCTGTGCGATCATACTCCTGTTCAAGGAGATGCTCATCGGATTGTTTGAAAGGCGGCCGGATTGGAAGCCCGAAAGCTTCGGCGATTTTCTGATGCAGAACTTGTTTGAGCTGCTGGAATATGTTTTGTCTTACGCCAGCAACACTGTGTCCTTTCTTCGAGTCGGAGCGTTCGTGCTTGTCCACGCAGGCATGATGATGGTCGTTTTTAACCTTGCAGGAGAAAGCAGAAACATTTTCGTCATCATCCTCGGCAACGCGCTCGTCATTGCGCTTGAAGGTCTTCTTACCGGCATCCAGGCGATGAGACTTGAATTTTACGAGATGTTCAGCCGCTTCTACGAGGGCGACGGCAGACCGTTTAACAGTGTAAAAATTAAAAAAATAAAATAGATTCTTTTCGGAGGTATTTGTTATGAACACATCAGTTATTATTTCTTTACTTGTTGTTGCAACGGCAGTGATCTTTGTTTCGGCATTCCTGACGATCAAAAGACGCATCGAGGGCAAATCCGCAAAAAGAGCGTTTAGGATCAACCTTGCCGCGTTCGCTGTCATGGCGGTGGCGATATCTGTTTTCACGATCACGTCTTTCGCCGCCAACGGCGACGAGCCGGCGCCCGCCCCGCAGACGCAGACCGAAGCCGAGCAGGAGGAGAATTCCTCCGGCTCATCGCACGGCATCGGACTTCTCGCCGCAGGTCTTGCAACAGGTCTTGCCGGCATCGGCGGCGGTATTGCCGTTGCGGCCGGCGCACCATCCGCCATTTCCGCCACGAGCGAAAACCCGAAGGCTTTCGGTAAAGCGATCATTTTCGTTGCTCTGGGCGAATCCATTGCCCTTTACGGCGTAGTTATTTCGATCCTTATTCTTTCCAACCTTTAATCCGCGAAACGGAGAAAAACCATGAAAATGTACGTTCTCAGCAGCAGCTCCGACGTGCTGGCAGGGATGCGCCTCGCCGGCATTGAGGGCAGTCTGATAAAAAGCGGAGAGGAGCTTGAAAAATTCCTTTTTTCAGGCGTCCCAGAAGACGTAGCGATACTGATGATAACGAGAACGCTTGCAAAAATGAACACCCCGGTCGTCGACGAAATGAAGAAAAAAGACATCCCTCTCGTCATCGAAATACCTGACGGCAAGCAAGAGGATGAAGACGACGACCCTGTGACAAGATACGTCCGGGAAACCATGGGCATCAAGATTTAGCAGGCGAATTTCGCACGAAGGAAGGTTTGGAGTTTGAAAAAAACCGAAAGCAAAAGCTTGTCCGAATTCATCCGCGCCATCAATGCGGACGCCGACAAAGCTTGCGAAAGCATAAAAAACGACGCTCTAAAAGAAAAAAGAGAAAGGCTCAACGACGCGGCAAAACAGCTCGAAAGCGAATGCCTTGAAAGCATCGCTAAGGCGGAAAAAAGCGTCCGCAGCGAAGGCAACAAGACGCTGACCGATCTTGAAAACAAAATGCGCAACGAGCTCATTGAAAAAAGAGATCAGATCAGCCGGAACGTTTTTGCAAAAGTTGAAGCGAAACTCAGCGATTTTGTCAAGACCGATGGCTATAGAGAATTATTGAAAAAAAGCGCCGCGCAGATCGGTGAAAGGATCAAAGGCGAAAACCTGATCATTTTCGCGAGAAGCGAAGACCTGGCCTACGAGGACGACATCAAAAAAGCTGTCGGCAGAAAATGCATTTTGCGGCAGGACAACACCATAAAGCTCGGAGGACTGAAAGCGTCCACCGATATTCAGGCGGCGGACGACACTCTCGATTGCAGGCTCAAAAATGAGCGGGAGTGGTTTGTGAACAATTCCGAGCTGAAAATTGTTTAAGTCGGGAGGCGAAGAAATGACCGACAACAAGAACATAATATACGGCATCAACGGACCTGTCGTTACGATCAAAGGCAGGACAGATCTGAGCATGATGGAAACCGTGCTTGTCGGCGAGAAAAAGCTTGTCGGCGAGGTCATCAAGCTCGATGAAAAAATGACGACGATACAGGTTTATGAGGAAACGACAGGGCTTCGCCCGGGTGAAAAGATCGAATCGACCGGAGCGATGATGAGCCTGACGCTCGGCCCGGGAATACTGACAAACATTTTTGACGGCATTCAGCGACCTTTGCTCTCGATCGAGAGAGAATCCGGCGCGTTCATTTCAAAAGGATCAAACGTTGAGCCGTTGGACACAAAAAAAGAATGGGACGTTATTATCGACGTAAAAGTCGGAGACGAGCTCAAACCCGGACAGGTTTACGCGCACTGCGACGAAACCTCTGCAATAGTTCACAAGATGATCGTGCCGCCCGGATCCGGCGGAAAAGTTGTCGAAGCGAAAGAAGACGGCAAATATACTCTCAACGACGTTATCGTGACGCTCAGGCAAAGCAACGGCGAAAACCGTGATCTTACTCTTTGCCAGAGATGGCCGATCAGAGTTCCCAGACCGGTCAGCAAGCGCATGGGCGTCGTCAGACCGCTCATCACGGGACAGCGAGTGATCGACACCGTGTTCCCGATCGCCAAAGGCGGTGCGGCGGCGATCCCCGGCGGATTCGGAACAGGAAAAACAATGACGCAGCATCAGCTCGCAAAGTGGTGCGACGCCGACATCATCATTTACGTCGGCTGCGGTGAGCGCGGCAACGAAATGACTCAGGCGCTGACGGAATTCAGCGAGCTTGTCGACCCGAGGACGGGAAAGCCTCTGACGGACAGGACGGTGCTGATCGCGAACACGTCGAATATGCCTGTTGCTGCGCGAGAAGCTTCGATTTACACGGGCATCACGATCGCTGAATACTATCGCGACATGGGCTACCATACCGCTCTGATGGCTGACTCAACTTCGCGCTGGGCTGAGGCGCTCCGAGAAATTTCGGGCAGACTTGAAGAAATGCCTGCCGACGAAGGATTCCCCGCATATCTCCCCTCCAGGCTTTCGGAATTTTACGAGAGAGCGGGTTACGTCGAAACGCTCGGAAACAACGAGGGCTCCGTTACGCTCATCGGCGCAGTTTCTCCGCAGGGCTCGGACTTCTCCGAACCCGTCACGCAAAACACAAAGAGATTTACGCGCTGTTTCTGGGCGCTTGACAAATCTCTTGCGTACGCTCGCCATTATCCTGCGATCAATTGGAACGACAGCTACAGCGAATATACGCAAGAGCTGAAAAGCTGGTACGAGGAGAATGTTTCTCCCGATTTCCCAAAATGCAGGGAGAGGATACGCTCGATCCTTCTTGAAGAAAACGAGCTGCTTGAGATCGTCAATCTCGTTGGCTCCGATATGCTGCCTGACGACCAGAAGCTGACTCTGGAAGTCGCAAGACTTGTCCGCACGGGATTTTTGCAGCAGAACGCCTTCCACAAGGAGGACACGTTCGTCTCGCTCGAAAAGCAGCTGAAGATGATGCAGGTGATTTTGCACCTTTACGACAAATGCACCCCGATAATTGCAAAGCAGATCCCGATCTCAAAGATACTGCAGACGGGACTTTTCGACAAGGCTGTCAAGATGAAATACGACATTGCAAACAATGAGCTTGAAAAATTTGACGAATACATTGCGGACATAGATGAAAAACTTGGCGCCCTGACGGCTGTGTGAGGTGAAAAGCTGATGGAGATTACTCAAAAAGGATTACAGCAGATAAACGGATCGCTCGTCGTTGTCGAAGGCGTGGAGGATCCGCAGTATGAAGAAATGGTCGAGATCGAAGTCGACGGCGGTGAAAAGAAAATCGGCAGGATCGTCAGGATCGACGGCGAAAGAGTCGTTGTGCAGGTTTTTGAAGGTACGCGCGGCATCTCGATGACCAATGTAAAAATCAGAAAGACGGGCAAGCCGATGGAGATCCCGCTGTCCCCGGAGATACTCGGAAGAGTTTTCGACGGGCTCGGCAGACCGAAGGACGGGCTTGGAGAGATTTATCCGACCTGCAGGAAGGACGTCAACGGAGGCCCGATCAATCCCGTTTCGAGGGTTTACCCGAAGAACTATATCAACACCGGCATCTCCTCTATCGACGCGCTCACAACGCTCATCAGAGGACAAAAGTTGCCGATATTTTCCGTTTCAGGTTTGAAACATAATGAGCTTGCCGTTCAGATCGTAAGGCAGGCGTCAATTGCCGACAACGATGATTTTGCGATAGTTTTTGCGGCGATGGGCGTCAAAAACGACGTCGCCGAATACTTTAGAAAGAGCTTTGAGGAATCCAACGTTCTCAACAGAGTTGTGATGTATCTCAACCTCTCCAACGATCCGATCATCGAGAGGATCATAACTCCGAGATGCGCCTTGACTGCGGCAGAGTACCTGGCTTATGAGCTTGGAATGCAGATCCTTGTCGTCATGACGGACATGACGTCCTATGCGGAGGCGCTGCGCGAATTCAGCTCTTCAAAAGGTGAAATTCCCGGCAGAAAAGGTTATCCCGGCTACCTTTACTCGGATTTTGCGTCGCTCTATGAGCGAGCGGGTATCATCAAGACTTCAAAAGGCTCGGTTACCCAAATACCGATCCTCACCATGCCAAACGACGACATCACAAACCCCATACCCGATCTTACCGGCTACATTACGGAGGGGCAGATTGTGCTCGACCGTTCTCTTGACGGCAGGGGAGTTTATCCGCCGATCGGAATTCTTTCGTCGCTGTCAAGGCTGATGAAGGACGGCATCGGCGCGGGGTATACCAGAGAGGACCACAGCTCCCTCGCTAACCAGCTATTTGCCGCCTACGCAAAGGTACAGGACGCCAAATCCCTTGCAGGAGTCATCGGCGAGGATGAGCTTTCTGCGACCGATAAGCTTTATATAAAATTCGGAAGGGAATTTGACTCCAGGTTTATCAACCAGGGATTTTATGAAAACAGATCTATCGAAGAAACGCTCGATCTCGGGTGGGAGCTCCTGTCGCTTTTGCCCAGAAAAGAGCTTGACCGCGTCGATGAGGAAATACTCAACAAGTATTACAAAGGATAATTATTAACCGATCTGCGTAAGGAGGGATGTTATGGCTCAAAAAGTTTTTCCGACAAAAAGCAATCTGATATATACAAAAAAGTCGCTTGAGTTGACGAAAACAGGGTGGGAGTTTCTTGACCGCAAACGTAACATCCTCGTGCGCGAGATGATGAACGAGATCGACCGCTCAAAAGAGATCCGATCAAAAATCTCGGAAAACTTCACTCAGGCTTTTGAGGCGCTTAGGAATGCGAGCGTCACGATGGGGCTTTTCGGCGGATATTCTCTGCTTGTTCCGATCGAGGACAGCCTGCAGATCAGCTACTACAGCGTTATGGGGATCGAGCTTCCGAGGATCACCATTGACGAAACCGTGCTTTTGCCTTATTATGGAATGGAAGGGACTGATTCCCAGCTCGACTACGCTTATCTGAAGTTCAACGAGGTCAAGCGTCTTGTCGTACAGCTTGCGCAAACGGAGACCGGCGTGTTCAGACTTGCGGACATGATCAAGAAAACCCAGAAGCGCGCGAACGCGCTCAAGAACATCGTCATCCCTCAATATGAGCAGACGATCAAATATATTTCCGAGGCGCTCGACGAAAACGAACGCGAGAGTTTTGCAAGGCTTAAAGTCGTCAAAAACAGAGACGTTGAAAACTCGTAGGTAAGGTGGAAAAATGAAGCTTAATATAAATCAGAAAAAGAGATTGATAATAGTCTTGTCGGCGGCAATCGCAGCGCTGGCGATCGTCGTCGGAACCGTTTGCCTCATCGCCGTCAAGGCATCAAAGAGCTCGATCAGGGGCGAATGGAAAAGCAAGGGAAACGTCTCCTACGTTTTCCAAAAGAAAGATATGCTCACCGCAGGATTTGACAAAGCGCCGCTGCCGGTGCTCGAAACGGAATATTCGGGCGAGCTGGCGGGAGATTATTCGATCAATAAAAGCGACAAGACTCTTTCGATCACGCTCAATTACTACAACAAAAAACTGACTCAAAAATACTCTTACGAGATCAAAAACGGCATCCTTGCGCTGAAAAACCTTGAGGACGGAACTTCAACGGTTTTTTATAAGCAGAAAACAAAAAAATAATCTTTAAATTTTTGACGGAGCAGAGATTGGCTCCGTCTCATTTTTTCATTCCATATTAACCCGATAATAATCAAAAACGTTTTACACAAATTATTATTGCGGCAGCAATCAAAAAATATGGAGGTGAAAAATGCAAAAAATCATAAAAAGAATTTTCCTGATAGTTTTTGCGCTCAGCGTTACGGTTTTTACGCTGATGGGGTACGCTCAAATGTCGATCCCCGATGAAATTAATATTTCAAATACCTCAAACGTTTATTCGGGCGCAATTTTCACCTATGAAATATCAAACGGCAAAAAGCTCGCTTCGTCCGACCCGGTCGATGCGGACGTGTATGAGCTCAACGTAAGGCTTTTTGACGCGATCCCCGTGAAGAAAACGAAAGTCCTCCTTTCAAAAAGAAAATACGTCACTGTTTCCGGCGACGTTTTCGGGATAAAAATGTATACCGACGGGGTGATGGTTGTCGCCAACGAGACCTTTGTCGACCCTCAGGGCTCACAGGCTTCGCCGGGAGATGCGGCGGGAGTAAAACCGGGCGATATAATAAGATATGTCGACACGAAAAAAATCAATTCCTCCGCCGAACTCTCTGACATTATCTCGTCCTCAAACGGAGGAAAAGTCGTCCTGACGCTCGTAAGGGACGGCAAAACTCAAAAAATCACGATCCAGCCGATCATAAACAAAGACGATGGTAAATACAAGATTGGTCTTTGGGTCAGGGACAGCACCGCAGGGATCGGAACGATGACTTTTTTCGACAGAGAAAACGGGATTTTTGCAGGGCTCGGTCACGCCGTGTGTGACGTTGACACGGGATTCACAATGCCGATAGCGGACGGCGACGCAGTCAATGCCCGGATCAAAGGATGCTACAAGGGAAAACCGGGGATGCCCGGAGAACTGATCGGCAGCTTTGACAGCGGCTCGATCGGTAAGCTGTATTTCAACGGAGAAACAGGCGTTTACGGAAAACTTGATTCCTTTGACAGAAATTCGGCGCAGACTCCCGTGGCCGTCAGCGATGAGATCCAACGCGGAAAAGCCGAGGTCATCTGCACCGTCGATGACAGCGGAAAACAAAAATACACCGTTGAAATCGAACGTGTTTACAAAACAAGCTCAACGGTTAAAAACATGGTGGTAAAAATCACCGACGAAAGGCTGCTTTCGCTGACGGGCGGGATCGTTCAGGGGATGAGCGGAACGCCGATCATACAAAACGGGATGTTTATCGGAGCGATAACCCACGTTTTTGTGAACGATCCGACAAGGGGCTACGCAATTTTTGCCGAAAATATGATTGTTACCGCGCAGGACGTTTATTCCGATTTTTTGAAAAAAGCGTCTTAAACGAATATTTCTTTCAGGGTCTCAAACGGGAGTCTTCCGCTTGGGACCCTGAACCTGTTTTGAGGAGCAAATCTTTGTGCGATCCGCATGCGTTATTGTAAATAAAAAAGGCAAAAAATAACCTTTTGTCGCTATGTGGCACAATATATAGATATTGAGCGAACAGGCAACACAACAGGAAAAAATTAATCAAAAAATTAATTAACAACTATTGACAAAAATGGTAATTTATGGCAAAATTAACACGTAACGACAGATAGAGAAAGCAAATTGTCAAATCTCGCCTGTTAACAATATTCAATAAATACGGAGGAACAAAACAATGGAAAAAAGATTACGGATTTTGATTGCAGAAGAGGGAACACAGCAGGGAAAGCTTTTTCGCAGCGTATTGAGTTCGCACGGGTTTGAGGTGTCGCTCGCGCCGAAGGATGGCAGGGAAGTCCTCAACCGTCTGAAAAGAGAAAGCTTTGACGTGCTGATCATGGATACTTTTATGCCTCGCCTTGACGGGCTCGGAGTTTTGAAGGAAATAGAATCGTCGAATCTTAAGAACAGGCCGATCATAATTATGATTTCCGGAGTCGACAACCCGAGATTGCAGAACGAGCTGCTCAACGCCGGAGCCGACTATTATTTCATCAAACCCTTTGAAACGGAAATGCTCGCCCAAAGGATCGCGCAGATGACCGAGTGGGATTGCGACGACAGGAAAACCGTTTTGCCTAACAGGAAGAACGACCTTGAGATCGTGGTTTCGGACATCATGCATCAGATCGGCGTTCCCGCCCACATAAAAGGCTATCAGTATCTGAGGTTTGCGATTATCAGATCGGTCGAGGACGGGGAGATGATGAGCTCCGTGACGAAAGTTCTGTATCCGACCGTTGCAAAGCATTTCAACACGACCGCCTCCAGAGTCGAAAGAGCGATCAGACATGCGATCGAAGTCGCATGGGACAGGGGAGACGTAGACGTATTGTCGTCCTATTTCGGTTATACGATCCAGAACGAAAGAGGAAAGCCGACCAACAGCGAGTTCATCGCAATGATAAGCGACAAGTTAAAGCTGAATCTTAAGGCTTCATAACAAAAACGGGCTACTTTATGCAGCCCGGTAAAAATCTAAAACAGATGAGATATTATATAATTTGAAACAAGAAAACCTTTCGGTGTTATCCTTATCCCCGCTTCGTCGGAGACGACAAGAGCTTCGTCGGCGAAAGGCTTTGCGTTGCGGCGCATTTTGTCCGGTATCGGAAAACCGAAATCGTTTTGGACTTCGTCTTCCCGAAGCCCTTTTGCCAACCTCAGCTTCAGCATGGTGTATTCTTCAAAATCTCCGCCGCATCCGTCATCAACGGTTTTAAGAGGATCTGCTATATATTCGGCGAGATCCCTTTCGTGGAAAAAACGCCTTTTTTTGAAGAAAGAATGCGCCGCCGGCCCGAAGCCGAGGTATTCTTCGCAGTTCCAGTATTTCAGGTTGTGGCGGCTTTCAAAACCGGGCCTTGCAAAATTGGAGATCTCGTATTGTTTGAGCCCGTTTTTTGCGAGATGATCGCAGGTGAATTCATACATATCCGCCACCGAGTCCTCGTCGGGGAAAGGAAATCTGTTGCGGTTTTTCCCGAAAAAAGTGTCCTCCTCGATTTTGAGGATATATGCGCTGATGTGCGGGACGTCCGATCCAATGCAGAAATCCAGCGTTTCCTTCAGCGAGGACAAACTCTGATGCGGCACGCCGAGCATAACGTCGAGGGAGATGTTGTCGATCCCGACGTCTTTGAGCATTTGGATTTTTTTGCTTATTTCATCCGCAGAACTCTTTCTGCCGAGTATTTTTCTCTCGCCGTCGATCGCGGATTGAACTCCCAGCGAAAAACGATTGACTCCGGCGGCCGCGGCTTTCTCGGCAAATTCTGCATTGAGCGACGACGGATTAGCTTCAAGGGTGATCTCTCCGCCGGAAAAAGCGAATTGTTCCTTTGCGGCAGTCACGACGTCGTATATTTCGTCGCCCGTCAGCACGGACGGCGTTCCGCCGCCGATATAAAGGGTGTCCGCCGACACGTTTTCGTAAGAGCCGATTTCCTGCTTGAGCGAAGCGATAAAGAGCGACTTTTCTTTTTGGCCGCAACTCAACGAGTAAAAGTCGCAATACGGGCACTTGCTTTTGCAGAACGGTATGTGGATATAAACTCCGATTTTTTTCATATCAATAGTTGACCTTGATTTCCTGCCTGATGGCGAAGTCAACGGATGCCTCGATCGAGTTGTTGGCGTGGATGGTAACGATGTTGTTCATGTAGTATGTACCTTCAACCATTTTGCCGGTCTTCGCGTTGATCTTACAGGTGACGTAGCAGCCGGAATAGGAAGGGGAAAACTTGTTGATCTTCAGCAGAGGGATCGATCCGAGGATGTCGCCGATTTGCTCTTGCGTCTGAACGTTGACGACTTTGCCGGTCTGGCAATCCGTCGGTTTTTTCGGCAGATCGGGGAGCGTTTCGTCTTTGAGGTAAATTGAGATGACGTAGTAGCCGCCACTTTTTTTGCATTCGGCTTTTTTGACGAAGGAGGGCTCGATCTTGCACGCCCAGCTTTCGCCTTCGACGGGGAACACGCTGTGGTCTTCGCCTTTGTTAGCTTTTTTTTCGCTTGGTTTGACGAATTTCATCGCCGCACTTTTGATCGCGTTAACAAAGGTTGACGAGCCTTTTCCGATGCTGACTTCTCCCACCGTAGGGGTCTCAATGATAACAAAACCGGGTTTGTCTTTTTTAACGGAGTTGGCGCTCGAAGAAAAGTATTCAACGATTTCTTCGACGCTCGTCGGGTCGGTTTTTGCGGCTTTTTCCTTTGCGCTCGTCGGTTCGGATCTTGCAAAAGAAGTGGTCTGCTCGACCAAAACGTCGTCGTCGACGAAATCGTCCTCCGGGAACTCGCCTTCGGAGGTTTCGCCGTCGAAAACAACGTCTTCTTCCGCGTGGTTTTTCTCGGAAAGTTCTTCTTCGAGAGCGTCGGAGATCACGCCGAGTTTTTCGGCGATCTCGGATAGCTGTTTTTCGGTGTCGTCAACTTTTCCATTGTCCCTCGAACAACCGCATAAGACAAGACAGATGACCAAAGAAAGTATAATAGCTTTTTTCATTTCTACCACCCCGTAAATACTTGGCTGACGCAATAATATTATATCACCTGAAAATTATTTTTCAACATTTTTTCCATACTTTAATAAAACCTTTGACAATGGCGCAGATATAAGGTATAATTGAATAAAAATAATAAGGAGTGATTATTAATGCCGTTGGTAACAACAAAAAAAATGTTTGAAGATGCTTACAAAGGCAACTACGCAGTCGGCGCATTTAACGTAAACAATATGGAAATCATTCAGGGAATCGTTCAGGCGGGCGAGAAGCTCAATGCTCCCCTCATCCTCCAGGTCTCCGCTGGCGCGAGAAAATATGCAAACCACACCTATCTTGTAAAACTCGTTGAGGCCGCCCTTGAAACTTCAGGCCTTCCGATCGCCCTCCACCTCGATCACGGCCCCGATTTTGAGACCTGCAAAAGCTGTATCGACGGCGGATTTTCTTCCGTTATGATCGACGGCTCTCATCTTCCCTATGAAGAAAACGTAGCTATGACGAAGAAAGTCGTTGAATATGCTCACGCTCACGGCGTAACGGTCGAAGGCGAGCTCGGACAGCTTGCCGGCATCGAAGACGACGTTAACGTCAGCGCAGAGGACGCTTCTTTCACAAGGCCCGAGGAAGTTGAAGATTTCGTCGGCAGAACAGGCGTTGACTCCCTTGCCATCGCCATCGGCACAAGCCACGGCGCATACAAGTTCAAGCCCGGCCAGAAGCCGCAGCTTCGTTTCGACATTCTTGAAGAAGTCGGCAAACGTCTTCCGAATTTCCCCATCGTTCTCCACGGCGCAAGCTCCGTTATCCCCGAATTTGTTGAGGAGATCAACAAATACGGCGGACAGATGCCCGACGCTATCGGCATCCCCGAAGAGATGCTTCGCCAGGCGGCAAAGATGGCTGTCTGCAAGATCAACAT
>JAFTCG010000067.1 GCA_017454815.1 Clostridia bacterium | reverse complement strand
TTCAAACCTTGTCGTTAACGTCGGCGCCGACGCTACAACGATCACCGTTGCGGGCACATCCTGCAGCGCATCTGCCAACGGCTCAAACACTTTCAATTTCAACATTGGTCTTACGTTGAGCGATGTATATACAAGAACTCCCGTTGAAGAAGGCGCAATCGTTGCAGTCGTGACGCTCGACAACAACTTCACAGCTTCCGGCGGATACATCGGTAAATCAGGCAGCACGGTTTATCCTTCAAGAGATTACAGCGTGTTTGTGCCTCTCGTTGAGGGCAGCAACACCTTCTCGATCGTCAGCCCGACTTATATCCAGCCTGACAACAACGACGAAGTTGTATGGCACGTTTCCGTCTATCTCGGCGGAACGGCTGACGCTCCGATGAACACTCTGCTTTACAACTCGATAGTAACGTTTGAAAACCAGGAAACGAGCGACGCTACGATCGCCGCAACCGTTTCGGGCGATCCGCTTGTTTCGCAGAGCGCAACAACGAAGAACATCGTTCTTGCGTATTCAAATGTTTCTTCGATGAGCGTTTCTGTTGAAGCGCAGAACCCTGCAACGGGCATCTATACTTCGGTTCCGTCGCTGACGAGCGCAGTAACCCTCACGTCCAGCGGAGCAGCTTACCCGATAACAATCGGCACGGGCAACTACGATCCCGGCACGACGTTGAAGCTCACCTTCACCGGCTACGACTCCTCGCACAACGTCGTCGCAACCGACAAGTGCTACCTGGTTGTTTCTTGGCTGAACTAAAAAGGATAAAAGGATCCGGGCTATCTTTTGTGATCCGTAAAGCCGTTCTTTGACATTATTATGTCCTTCATAAAAAGCATATCTGGCTGTCCCCGTTTTCAGGATTCCTCTCCTGTTTGGGACAATCAGATATGCTTAGGTCTTTTTTTGGAGTTTTTGAGATTTCGGAGCCAACGGAGATTCCCGGGGGATATGGAAAACTCGGGGTTACGAAGTAAAATGCAGCATTATTTCTGACATCATTTTGAACGGGGGATCGTCGCTTTTTGCCTTGACAATGACCGCGCAATATATTATAATAATCCAAGGCTGAAAAGCGGGAAAACAGTCCGTTTTTGTCGAACAAATCTGTTATTTAGAGTTTCAATAATATCCGAATTTTTTTACGATCATTAGGAATGCAGGTGGAGAAATGTCTGAAAACGCTGTAAAAAACGATAGCGCACTCGCTGATACTGCGGCAATCGGTCATGACGCCGCGCCGGACTTGAAAACCGAAACAAAAAACAAGATCGATCCTGCCAAACAAAACCCGATGTATCACAAGAAAGTCGTTTTCGTCGAGGATGAGAACGATCCCGTTAACGCCGACGCCGTGAGGGGACACCTTGAAGTTGTCGGCGAAAGAGAGTATTCATCAACATTTTATGAAAAATACATAAAGCGCGTGATAGACGTTGTTCTTTCCGTCATCGGGCTTATCGTCTTTTCACCTTTGCTCGCCGTTACGGCAATAGCGATCAAGCTCGACGACCCCGGCCCCGTGATCTTCAGGCAAAAAAGGATCTCGCAGGGAAACGGCTACTTTGAATTGATGAAATTTCGCTCGATGAGGCTTGATACCCCTCATAATGTCCCGACTCATCAGCTTGAAAACCCCGACATGTACCTGCTAAGAATCGGAAAACTGATCCGAAAGCTGTCGATCGACGAGTTGCCCCAGCTTTTGAACATCATCAAGGGCTCGATGAGCATTGTCGGTCCCCGTCCTGCGCTGTGGAACCAGGAATTCCTTATCGGCGAGCGCGACAGGTACGGCGCAAACGACGTCAGACCGGGTTTGACCGGACTTGCGCAGATGAGCGGCCGCGACGAGCTTGAGATCCCCGTCAAGGCAAAGCTTGACGGCGAATATACCGCCGCCTTGAAGAAGTCAAGCCTTTCCGGCTTTCTGATGGATGTCCGGGTGTTTTTCGGCTCGATATTGACCGTCCTGAAGAGGGACGGTGTTGTCGAAGGCCGCAAGGATGACGCAGAGGACAAAACCGCCGAAGACGAATCGCATGAATTTGTCGGCTCCCGTCAGTGATGCGGGGTACCTCGCTTTTCAAAAAGATGAATAATAATGCCCTTTGATCAGGACAAAAAATTACCCGACTTGAGTTTTGTCAAGCCGGGTGTTGTTTTGCTGAAGTTCAATCAGATGTCGAGACGTTTTATTGCGTCCATGTATTCCCGGACGATGACGTTTCGATCGAAGTTTTCTTCAACGTGTTTTCTTGCCGCAAGCCCCATTTCTTTTTTGCTCTCATACGGCATTTCGATGAACTCTATGATTTTTGCGGCGAGCACTTCCGGACTTTTTACGGGAACGATAAAACCTGTTTTTCCGTCAACGACGGTTTCCCTGCAACCCTCGTGATCTGTGGTGATGACGGGGCGACCGGACGCGCAGGCTTCAAGGCAGACGTTGGAGGTGCCCTCCAGGTAGTAGGACGGATGAACAAGGCAGTGTATTCCTTTCAAAAACTGCGGCACGTTGTCGATCATTCCGTGGTAAACAACGTATTCTTCCATCTTCAGGGAGGAGAGGTGCTCTTTGTACTCTTCCTCGCAGAATCCGCAGACGTGAAACTCGCTCAGGGGGTATCTTGCCTTCACGATTTTTGCCGCCTCGATGTAGTCCTCGATGCCTTTTTCTTTCAAAAGGCGGGAGATGAAAACAAACTTTGTCGCATTGTCCTCGGGGTATTCCGACACCTCAAAACGGCTGAGGTTGACGCCGGAGCCGGCGATCTGCTTCACTCTTTCGGGAGCTACGATCTTGTTATTTATCAGGTAATCCTTGTTGCTTTTGTTCTGGGCGAAGACATAGCTTGCTTTCCTGAGGCCGACCTTGTAGAGGATCTTTGCCAGCGAACTGATCAGCCCGGATTTCTCGACCGCGCTGCCCAAGCCCGTAATGTTGGAGATATAGGGGATTTTCAGCAATGAACAGACCATTCCGCCGTAAAGGTTCGGCTTGATGGTATAGGTCAGAACGACGTCGGGTTTTTCCTTTTTCAGGATCTTGTGGTATTCAATAATCAGTCGAAGCTCTTTGAGGGGGTTTTTGCCCCTGCGTTCGAACATCGGCACGTCGATGAAGCTACAACCCATTTCTTTCAACAGCTCCACCTTTTCGCCGTAGGGGAGGATCAGGGTAACGCTGTAGCCGTTGTCAAGCAATCGCGCTATCGTTTCCTTGCGCAAGTTATACGTCCAGCTGTGCTCGTTGGACAACAAAGCAACTTTTTTACTCATTTGAAACCTCTCAATTTTCTGTTAATTCAATGCTTTGATCGAATGAAAATTTGTCGACCGTGTCGGTTTTTTCGTAGGTCAGGCTGCCGAAAACCTTTTTCATAGCGCCGACTTCAAACAGTTTTATCGCGGCGTTAAACACCCCCGTCAGACGAGTTGTTTTTCCGTTGACAAGCGATATTTTTTCGACCATGTCGCAGGTTCTGACGTATTCGCAGTTCTGCGGAAAAAACAGTCCGCCGGTCTCGCTATCGATGATCGTTTTGACGAATTCGCAAAGATTTCCTATGTAGATCATCGACCGCTCGTTTTTATAGGACGGGAAAACGGGATATTTCAGCGCAAAAGACCTTAGCCTCTGATAATTTCCCTTGCAGCCCTTTCCGTAAACCATCGGCGGCCGAAGGCAGGCAAACTTAAAACCGTCTCCTTCAAGCTTTGAGATTTCCTCGTCCGCCTGAGCTTTCGAAAATCCGTATGCGTTTTTCGGATCAACGGGAGTCTCCTTTGTGATATGCCCGGTCGTTTTACCGTAAACGGACATCGTCGACATCAGGATGAGCTGTTTTACACCGCCCGCTTTTGCGGCATTTGCGATTTCAACGCTCAGGTCTCTGTTGACTTTATAATAGAGCTCGCGGTTTTCCTCGGTCTCTTTCCTGTGCGCGATACCGGCGACGTTGAACACGACGTCATATCCTCTGAAATCCTCCGCTTTCGGCTCGTATCCTGCCGCGTCGATCATGTCAACTGAGTATTTCTCAGGCTCTTTGAGCAGGTATTGTGCGACCGAATCGCCGATATATGAGCCGACGCCTGTTATCAAAATTTTTTTCATAAGTTTTCCATCTTTCCGATCATAGTTTTGCAGCTTTGTTTTCGCATTATTTGGAGCGGTCACACGAATCGCATTCCGGACGGCGGTTTTAAAGCCACAAAGCCCCGAAAACAGCTGACGGGCAGGGATTAAAGGTATTCTTTCATCTGCTCGAGAACGATCATGAGCTTTTTCTGCTCGGGGAACGATTTGTTTGATTTTTCGAGAGCACGCAGCCTTTTTTCAACGAGCTTGTACTGCCTGTTGATGTAGAAAGCCGAAGATTCGCTCCTTTCATCCGGCAAAAGCCCGACGTAGGGGAAACACTCCCGATATTCACTTTTTTCGCCCGAATACTTTGCGCAAAACACGATGTAGCACCGACCGCCCTCAAAACAGGAGCGTTCCTCGGTCAGTTCAAAACCGTTTTCGATCAGGTATTCGATAAGCTCTTCGCTGCGCGACATGGGCTGAAAAATGAAACGGTATCTTCCGTCCCTTACCCATCGGGCGCGATCAAGCAGCTCCGAGATCAGCGTTCCGCCCATTCCGGCAAAAACAAAAACGTCTGCGTCGTCCTTGCCGTAACCGTCAAGCCCGTCGGAGATGATGAGGCGGATCCTGTCCTGCGTGCCGGTTTTTACGACGATTTTTTCGGCATTCCTTAGAGGACCTTCGCCGATGTCGGAGGCAACCGCAGTTGGGCAGACCCCGTTTGTGACAAGGTAGACGGGGAGATAGGCGTGATCCGTCCCGATGTCGGCGATCCTCTCGCCGTCTTCGACAAACCGGGCGACCGTCATCAGCCTGTTGCCGAGAGCTGTTCTTAATTTTTCCATTCTTTCATCAAGCTTTCAAAAAAATGCGGCAGGTCTCCTTTGCGAAAACCTGTCGCAAAAAATTATTTTGTTGCGAGATAGTTGTTGATCTCCTCGATCAGCTCGTCGCAATCAACGCCGTGAACCATGCACGCCTGTTCAACGCTTTCGCCTCTGGAAGCGGGGCATCCGAGACAATGCATTCCCATCGCGAGGAAAAACTGGGCAGTGCCTTCGTCGGCGTCAAGAATGCTGCCGATCGTCATGTCTTTATTGATTTGCATAACAATTACATCCTTTCGTTTATATACTAAATCCTATTGCAAACAATTATACACCCAAACGATGTGTTTTTCAAGTGTATCTTGTTGCATATTGATGAAAAATGTGTTAAAATATTTCAAACAGTTCAGTTGCTGTCTGATTATTGGGACAGTGGTAATTATTTATAAAAAACTGTTGATTTTTTTCGATTGGTAATGTATAATATTTTCAAATCGAACATTTGTACTATTTATGGAGGAAAAACAATGGCAGACAAGAAAACCGCTCTTGAAACCGCGCTTTCTCAGATCGAAAAACAGTATGGCAAGGGTGCGATCATGCGCCTTGGTCAAAACGGCGGAATGAACGTTGAGGCGATCTCAACGGGCTCGATCACTCTCGACGCCGCCACAGGTATCGGCGGACTTCCTAAGGGAAGGATCGTCGAGATCTACGGCCCCGAATCTTCGGGCAAAACGACTCTTGCGCTCCACTGCGTTGCCGAAGCCCAGAAGGCGGGCGGCGAGGCGGCTTTCGTTGACGCCGAACACGCGCTCGATCCCGTTTACGCTTCAAACCTCGGCGTTGACGTCGATTCTTTGCTCGTTTCCCAGCCGGACAACGGCGAGCAGGCGCTGGAGATAACCGAAGCTCTTGTTCGCTCGGGCGCGATCGACATCATTGTTGTCGACTCCGTTGCGGCGCTGGTGCCCAGAGCTGAGATCGAGGGCGATATGGGCGACTCCCACGTCGGACTTCATGCAAGGCTTATGTCCCAGGCGCTGAGAAAACTTGCTCCTGCCGTTTCCAAGTCGAACACTGTGATTATTTTCATCAACCAGCTTCGTGAAAAAGTCGGCGTTGTCTACGGCAATCCCGAGGTCACGACCGGCGGCAGAGCGCTGAAGTTCTATTCCACTATGAGGATCGACGTTAGGCGTGCGGAAGCCATCAAAGCTCCCGGCAACCAGTTCATCGGCAACAGAACGCGCGCGAAGATAGTCAAAAATAAAGTTGCTCCTCCTTTCAAAGAGGCAGAGTTCGACATCATGTACGGCAAAGGGATCTCCAAGGAAGGCGAGATCCTCGACCTTGCGGTTGAGCTCGACATCATCCACAAGAGCGGCTCATGGTTCTCCTACAATTCCGAAAGACTCGGACAGGGCCGCGACAAGGTCAAGGAATATCTCATCGAAAATCCCGATTTTGCCGACGAGATAACAAAACAGATCAAACAGCACATGGATCAGATCTCCGACGTCAAGAAGGGCGCCGTCAAGGCCGCGGGCGCAGAAAATGTTCCCGCCGCCGAGGCTCCGGCTGAAGAAAAGCCGACAAAGCTCTCTGCGAAAGCTGCGATCGACATCGCAGTTGAGGACGACTGATGAAGCTGACCGTAAAAAGCGGCAGGGACGACAAGATCCATATTTTCATTGACTCCGAATACAAGCTGACGGTCGACGCGGAATACTGGTATTTGTCGGAATTTCATCTCCTCAAAGATATCGATGAAGAAACTTTTGAGCGCATGGAAAGCGAGATTGAAAAAAGGCGCGCTTTTAAAAAAGCTGCCTCGCTTTCTTCCGCAAGGCTTCACAGCAGATACGAGATTTACCAAAAGCTCCTGCGGAGCTTTTCCAAAGAAGCGTCGGAATACGCCGCCGAAAAGTGCGAAGAGATCGGGCTCATCAGCGACCGCGACTTTGCCGAAGCGTATGCGTCGGAGCTTCAAAGCAGAAAAGGCATGGGTGTTTCGAGGATCAGGCTTGAACTAAGGCGCAAGGGCGTTGATCCCGAAATTGTCCAGGTCGTGACCGACAGCCTCGAAGGCGATGAAAAACAGCAGATAAAGGACCTCATCGAAAGGAAGTATGCCCGTCGTCTTGCCGACGAAAAGGGCAAAAAAAGCGCTTTTAACGCCCTCGTCAGGCTCGGATATTCCTATGGCGACGTAAAAAGCGCAATGGAAGAATATATTGAAGAATACCTTGAAGAAAACGAAATCTGAACGGAGCGGGCTTTGCGCCCGATGGTGAAATGAGAAAAAAAGATACTTTCGGTTTTATACCGCTCGGCTGTCCGAAGAACACGGTCGACGGTGAGATACTTATCAAAAAACTGATCGACGCCGGGTTTGAATACGTCGATTACATGCAAGAAAATGCGGACATTGTCATCGTCAACACCTGCGGATTCATCGACGACGCCAAAAAAGAGGCGATCGAAAACATCCTCGACGTTGTTGAGCTCAAGAAGGAAGGCTCTGTCGAAGCGCTCGTTGTTACGGGCTGTCTTGCCGAGAGATACAGGCAGGAGCTGGCAAGCGAGATCCCCGAGATCGACGCAGTTGTCGGCATCGGCGCGAACAACGACATCGTCGAGATTTGCCGTAACGTTCTCCTCGGAAAAAGGGAAAACTATTTCCCGCCGAAGGAGCTGCTGCCGCTCGACGGCTCCCGCGCGATCTCCACGCCGTCCTACTGGGCATATCTGAAGATCGCCGACGGTTGCTCAAACTGCTGCTCATACTGCGCCATACCGCAGATCAGGGGCAAATTCAGGAGCAGAAAGCTGGAAGACGTCGTTGCGGAAGCCCGCGACCTTGCGGCTGTCGGAGTGAAAGAACTCATCGTCATCGCCCAGGACACAACAAGATACGGCGAGGATATTTACGGTGAGCTTAAGTTGCCGGAGCTGCTCAACGAGCTTTGCAAGATCGACGGTATTCATTGGATAAGGCTGTTCTACTGCTACCCGGACAGGATAACCGACGAGCTGCTAAAAACGATGAAAAATCAGGAGAAGGTGCTCCACTATATCGACCTGCCCCTCCAACATGCGGACGGGGAAATACTGCGCCGGATGAACAGAACGGGCGACGAAAAATCTCTCGCCGCTCTCATCGGCAGGATCAGGGAATATATGCCCGACGCAGTCATCAGGACGACGCTCATCACCGGCTTCCCCGGGGAGGGCGAGAAGGAGTTTGAAACTCTTGCGCAGTTTGTCAAGGATATGAGGTTTGACAAGCTCGGATGCTTTGCGTTTTCACCCCAGGAGGGTACTGCCGCATATAATATGGAGGGCGCCGTTGACGAGGAGACGAAGATCAGGCGCGGCGAAGTCATCATGGACGAACAGTTCAGGATCGTCGAGAGCAAGTTCGAGGAGCTTGAAGGCAGAGAGCTGGAAGTGCTTGTCGAAGGTTATGACGACTATAACGACTGCTACTACGGCAGGTCGTATATGGACGCTCCGGAGATCGATTCGATGATTTATTTCACCTCCGATGAGCCGCATGAGGCGGGAGAATTCGTCAACGTCGTGATTTTTGACAAGGACGAATACGATCTTATCGGAAAAGAGCTTGAAAAATAAAAATAATTGTGTTACAATACCTTTTGTCAAATGCAATCAGCGGGAGAAGTAAGCATTTTTTTGCATATCAGAGAGGGCGCGGCTGCTGGAAAGCGCCTTGTGCGAATTTGCCGAAATGCACCCGCCGGCACGCAGGGGGAAATGATTAAAAAAGTATCTCTGTGCGTTTGAGGCGCGTTACAGCCTTTTTGAGTTATAAATCGAAGTGGAACCGCGGTGAGACCGCCTTCGTTGTTTTTGCAACAAAGGCAGTCTTTTTGCTTTATATATCGAAAGAAAGGAGACGAACAATGTTTTCCAAACTGAAAGAAGATATCGCGACCGTAAAAAAACGCGACCCGGCGGCAAGATCGACGCTTGAGATCCTGCTTTTGTACCCGGGGCTGAAAGCGATAAGATCGTACAGGAAAGCGCACTGGTGTTATGAACACAGGCTGTTTTTTCTTGCAAGATATATTTCCCAGCGCGCAGTGCGCAGGACTGGGGTTGAGATCCACCCCGCCGCAAAAATCGGCAGGAGAGTCTTCATCGACCACGGCGCGGGAGTCGTGATCGGCGAGACGGCTGAGGTCGGAGACGACGTCACAATTTACCAGGGAGTAACGCTCGGCGGTACCGGAAAAGACACCGGCAAAAGGCACCCGACCATCGGCAACCACGTTATGATCGGCTCCGGCGCGAAAGTGCTCGGCCCGTTCAAGGTCGGCGACCACAGCAAGATCGCTTCCGGCGCAGTGGTGCTCGAGGAGATACCGGCTCATTCGACAGCTGTCGGCGTGCCCGCGAGGGTTGTAAAGCTCTACGGCGAGAGGATCGATATGCAGGACGATGACGACCTTGACCAGGTCAACATCCCCGACCCGGTCGAACAGGAACTTGCAAAACTGAGAAGTGAAATCGAAGAATTGAAACAACTTGTAAAGAAAGGATAAAAACATGAAAATCTATAACACGCTTTCAAGGACAAAAGAAGAATTCAAGCCCATCGAAGAGGGTAAGGTGAAGATGTACGCCTGCGGCCCGACGGTCTACAACTTTATCCACATCGGCAACGCAAGGCCGATCTGCGTTTTTGACGTGGTGAGGAGGTTTTTTGAATACAGAGGCTATGAGGTCAAGTTTGTTCAGAACTTCACCGACGTTGACGACAAGATCATCAAGAGAGCCAACGAGGAAAACCTGACCTTCACCGAAGTCAGCGAAAAATATATCGAGCAGTACAAGATCGACGCAAAAGGGCTCAACGTCAGGGATGCTACCGTTCATCCGAAGGCGACCGAGAACATCGACGAGATCATCGACATCATCAAAACTCTTGAGGAAAAAGGCTTCGCTTACGCAGTTGACGGCGACGTCTATTTCAGCACGAAGAAGTTTGACGAATACGGAAAACTCTCCCATCAGCCGCTTGAAGACCTCGAAGCGGGCGCAAGAATAGCTATCGGCGAAAAGAAGAAAGAGCCCATGGACTTCGCCCTCTGGAAGAATGCAAAACCCGGCGAGCCGTATTGGGAGTCTCCTTGGGGCAATGGTCGTCCCGGCTGGCATATCGAATGCTCCGCCATGGTCAGGAGATACCTCGGAGAGACGATCGACATCCACTGCGGCGGTCAGGACCTCATATTCCCCCACCATGAAAACGAGATCGCCCAGAGCGAATGCTGCAACGGCGCGGCTTTCGCAAACTACTGGATGCACAACGGATATATCAATGTCGACAACGTTAAGATGTCGAAATCTCTCGGCAATTTTTTCACAGTGCGCGACGTCGCCAACGAATACGGCTACGAGCCGATCAGGTATCTCATGATTTCGTCACAGTACAGGAGCCCGATCAACTACAGCGTTGACATCATAAACCAGTGCAAATCCTCGCTCAACAGGCTTTATACCTGCCGCGACAGCCTTGACTTTGCGCTCGAAAACGCGGCGAACGAGCAGGGCGAAAACGACGCGGAAATCATGAAACTCTTTGACGAGAGAAGACAGCAGTTCATCAAGGCGATGGAGGACGACTTCAACACCGCCGACGCCGTAGCCGCCGTGTTTGACCTCGTGAGGGATATAAATACGAAAGTGCTTGATTCAAACTCAAAGTCGCTCATCAAAGCTGCGGCGGAAGTTTTCGACGAGCTTTGTGGAGTCCTGGGACTCGTCTACAACAGGAAAAAAGCAACCCTCGACGAAGAAGTCGAACAGCTTATAGCGCAGAGAGCGCAGGCGAGGAAGGACAAAAATTGGGCGCTCGCCGACGAGATCAGAGATAAGCTCAAAGCGATGAAGATCGTCCTCGAGGACACACCGCAGGGTGTAAAATGGCATATAGAAGAATAATAACTTTGGGACTGTCATATTCAGCGAAAAACATCAAAACCAAATAGCATAGACAAAGTGAGATGATCGCGGAAAACGGTCATCTCACTTTTTGCTATCCGATCTCCAATGGATGAGCAAATAAACGTTTTGATTCGTCGTTTTTTCTCCCTCGGCATACCTCTGTATAGCCTTCAGAAGAAGAAAACGCCGTTTTCATCTGAATCTGACAGCCCCCCCCGCGAACTCATTCAGCGAAAAGCATCAAAACCAAATAGCATAGACAAAGTGAGATGATCGCGGAAAAAGGTCATCTCACTTTTTCACTATCTTATTTCCAAGTGGTGATCAAATAAACGTTTTGATTCTCCGTTTTCACCTGAATCTGACAGCCCCCGGCGAACTCATTGAGCGAAAAACATCAAAACCAAATAATATAGAATACTAAAGAATAAAACCGTACGATACCTTTTCGATGGTCATACGGTTTTATCTTTTTGAATTTTTGTCATCGCTCAATCCGAGGATGTAGTCAGTTGTTGTACCGTAAAGCTTTGCGAGCGCAATCAAAATGTCTGTCGGAACGTCACGATACCCGTTTTCGTAGCGGCTGTATTGAGGCTGCTTCATGCCTAAATAGCCGGAAACAAATTTCTGTGTGTAGTCGCTGTCCTCTCGCAAATCCCGTATGCGTCTGTAATATGGCAAAACAATCACTCCCATAACCGTTTAGTTATTGACATATTATCATTATTGGTGTAAAATGAAGTATAATATAATCACTTGGTTATACAAATGCGTTATTTTTCACGCTCACGAAGAGAATTCACCCGTTTTTTACCCACAAAAATCTGTCTTCTGCCAAATCTGCTTGACAGATAGTTTCAGAGAAACCTATAATTGATACGGCGAATTGTAAATAGAAAATAAACCATTTAGGAATCATCAAAAACGAACTTTTCATCCTGTGCGGAACGTCCCTTTTCCGATGCAGGAATGAGCAAGAATCTGAAGAAAGGAGATGCTGAATTTTTATCATAAGGGATTGAGAAAAGATTTATAATATATGTTCATAAAACAATACGAAGCTGTGCAAAAATATATTACAAGAAAGAGGAAAGAATATGAAATTCAAAAGATTACTAAGTATGATTTGTGCGATCTCCATTATTATGTCTGTAAGCGTCGTTTCCGGCGCAATGACAGACGACACAACTGCCGTTGGGTTCAATGACGAAGAAGCAGTTGTAATTCTTGGAGAGGATGCGGGTACGGGCGAAGAAAATTCAGCGGTTGATGCTTCTGTATTTGACGATCTTTCCGCAGACGCTATTGACTTAGTATACAGTAGGTTAAATAACTTTTTAGGCGACTTTTGGGACTCCGAAACGATGACTTTGGGAGACATCATTGAAGGCTATGTTGCTATAGTTGACGAAGAAACAGGCATCAAACTGGACGTTGATTATTTTACCCAACGTTTTGAGCAGAATTATGATTTGGAAGGAAGAGAAATTTCCACTTCATTTCTTGATGAGCTTTTAGGTGCGACAATTGACAATGTGACAACCACATACGGTCAGGATGCCGTAGAAACATTATATAATGTGATAAAAAATACGAATATAGTAAACCTTTTCGCAAAGATATACGTTAAAGAACCGGAGCTTGCAGCAACAGGCCAGTGCGGCGACAACGTCTATTGGACGTTTGATAAAGAAACCGGCGCTCTGACTATCAGTGGTGAGGGGGCTATGTGGAGCGATTGTTTCATCAATGAAGAATCGATCAAATCAGTGACGATCGAGTCTGGTGTAACGGAGATTGGCTTTGATGCATTTCGGAGTTGCACAAACTTAACAAGCATCGTTATTCCTAACAGCGTAACGAGTATTAATGGTTCTGCATTTTACGGCTGCACAAGCCTAACAAGCGTTATCATACCTGATAGTGTTACCTATATAGCATATCGTGCATTTTATGATTGTGACATCACCGGAGATCTTGTGATTCCATCAAGCGTAGAAACAATAGGTTATCAGGCGTTTGAAAAGAACAGAAACATTGAAACACTGACTATTTCAGAAGGCGTTGAGACGATAGGAGAAAACGCTTTTGCATTGTGTGAAAGCCTCAAAATAGTGAACATACCTTTAAGTATCAAATCACTCTATTATGGAGCTTTTTATGGTTGCGGCGAAATAACAGACGTATTCTTTCCGGGAAAAGAGATAAGATGGAATAATCTCGGAGGAACAGAGTACTTCGGACTTGACATGAACAAAGTGATCGTGCATTTTGCAAACAAAGCACCTTCAGGTCAGTGCGGAGATAACGTCTATTGGACGTTTGATGATGAAACGGGAACTCTCACTATTAGCGGCGAAGGTGATATGTGGGATTTTTACGAAGAATATGAACCCGGATGGGATGATGAGACCGGAGATTCTTGTTGGCTAAACCCCAACGGCACAATTGTTGGAGGCTATTCGGTCAAGTCAATCGTAATTGAATCCGGTGTAACGAGCATCGGAGATATGGCATTTTATAGTGGCAGTTTTACAAGTGTTGAAATCCCCGATACCGTAACGAGCATTGGCTATAGTGCATTTGAACATTGCGGCAAATTAACAAGCGTCGAGATTCCCGACAGCGTAGTAAATATTGGTTGGGATGCATTTTATAATTGCTCCGGGTTAAGAAGTGTAACAATCGGCAACAGCGTAACGAGCATTGGTGGGGGTGCATTTAAGCGTTGCAGTAGTTTGACAAGCATCGAGATCCCCGATACCGTAACGAGCATTGGAAATGGGACGTTTGCCTATTGCAAAAGCTTAACAAGCATCGAATTTCCAGATACCGTAACGAGCATTGGAAATGGGATGTTTGCCTATTGCACAAGCTTAACAAGTGTCGAAATTCCCGACAGCGTAACGAGCATTGGTGATTGGGCATTTGAAGATTGCACAAGCTTGACAAGCATAGTTATTCCCAACGGCGTGACGAGTATTGGCAAATATGCATTTTACCAATGTTCAAGCCTAGCAAGCATTGAAATTTCCGACAACGTAACGAGCATTGGCAATTATGCATTTTACCGTTGCACAGGTTTAACAAACATAAAAGCTGATAAGAACAACGAAAACTATTGCTCAGATGAATTTGGCGTTTTGTATAACAAAGGCAAAACAGAGCTTATTCAGTATCCCGTAGGAAACACAAGAACGTCATTCACGATCCCTGACAGTGTAACGGGTATTGGCAATGGTGTATTTTACAGTTGTATAAGCTTAGTAAGCATTGAGATTCCCGAAGGTGTTACAAGCATTGGTTATGATGCATTTTATAATTGTACAAGCTTGACAAGCATAGAAATCCCCGACAGCGTAACGAGCATTGGTGATTTGGCATTTGAAGATTGCACAAGATTAACAAGCGTAACGATCGGCAGCGGCGTAACGAGCATTGGCTATTCTGCATTTTCTCGGTGCGAGAGTTTAACAAGCGTAACGATTCCCGACAGCGTTACGAGCATTGGCAATTTTGCATTTGAAGATTGCAATAATATGTGCATTCTTTGCAACAAAGGCAGCTTTGCCCATCAGTATGCAATCGAAAACGGAATTCCGTTTGAATTCATCAAAACCGTCAGATCCGTTTCCATCCCCGACATGACGATCAAGTACAGATCGTCGGCATATATCAGCGTGTTACTCGATGCCGACGTTGGAGCAGAGTACGCCATATCCTTCAGTTCCTCAAATCCGCGTTTCATCTCCGTTGACAACACCGGAAAGGTGACGAGCAACAGAGTTTTCGGCTTCAATCCCGGCTCGGCGGTGATCACCTGCACGGTAACCGACTCCTACGGCAACACGTTTACCTGCACCTCAACGGTCAAAGCCAGATTCACCCTCATCCAGTTGATAATCAAGATATTATTGGGAGGCGGGGTATGGTACTGACAAGCCGGTTGTTTGCAAAAAATGAATAATTCGTCGTTAAACGACAACAAAAAAGGCTTGGAAGCATTGAACTTCCAAGCCTTACTTTTGGTTTTATCAGAATATTTCCGCCGACCATCTGTATGAGAACATGTCGCCGGGCAGCAGCTTTTGTATGCCGTCTTTCTTTGAAAAATCGTCCTTTTTCTCGTGCGAATCGTTGACTCCGAACCACGGCTCGATGCAGACGTACGGAGCGCCGGGCTTTGCCCAGAATCCGAGGAACGGCGCGTTGCCCCATTCAAAATGCAGGAGCTTCTTTCCGCCCTCATAAAGGCATCCGCCGTTTGATTTCACGTTTTCAAAAATCAATGCGTCTTCCAGAAACGTCTTTTCGTCGATGGGAAGCTCGCGCGTGTTTTCAAGGCAGATCTCTTCCTTCCCTGTCCGAAGACCCTCCTCGTCTACCTTGATCGTGGCAAGCGTTTCCGCTTCGTCAAAGACGATCTTCACGTCCTTTTCTGCGTTGAAAGCGGGGTGTGCGCCGAAGGAAAAGTACATCTCCCTTTCGTTAGTGTTCTTCACCGTGTGCGTGACCGAGACGGTATTCCCGACAAGCTCAAAAGTCACCTTCATCTCGAAACGGTAAGGATAGTTTTCAAGAGTTTCGTGCGTTTCCCTGAAAGTGAATTCGGCTTTGCTTTCGCTCAGCTTCTCGGCTGAAAATTCGTTCCTCCGGGCAAAACCGTGCTTTTTGAGCGTATAAATTTTGCCGTCGAGGGTGTATTCGTCGTCGAGAACTCTGCCGATGATCGGGAAAAGCAGGGGAGATCTGCCGCTCCAGATCTCCTCTTTCCCGTACCAGATGTATTCGCGACCGATGTCTTTTTTCACAAGACTGTGAAGCTCCGCACCGTAGGAATTGATTTCGGCGGCGAGGCATTCGTTTGAAATTTCAATTATCATTTTTATCACCTTCTTTAAAAAAGTTTATCATAATTATATTTCGCTGTCAAGAAATATAAATCCCGCGAATTCCGGCGCATAAATCCTGTCTCAACTATTGAAAAATCAATAAATATGTGTTATTATATGTTATTATCAACAATATATTGTGGAGAGGAGTGCAGTCATGGGACGTAAAAAATGGGTCGTTTCCGAATTCGACAAGGACCTTTGCGCCGAAATTTCGCAGCAGTACGGCGTGTCGCCATTCGCTGCGCTCATCGCCGTGTCGAAGGGGATCACCGACGAGGGCGACCTCGACGATTTCTTCAGCGAGGAGCCTGTCTATCTCAGCGACCCCTACGAGCTCCCCGACATGGAAAAAGCAGTTTTCAGGATCAGGAAAGCGCTCTCGGAAAACGAGAAGATCGCTGTTTTCGGAGACTATGACGCCGACGGCGTGACCTCCACCGCTCTGCTTTATATTTACCTCAAAAACTGCGGCGCGGACGTGGTTTATTACATCCCCGACCGCAACGGCGAGGGCTACGGCATGAACTGCGCGGCGATAGAATCCATCAGCGAGCAGGGCGTAAAGCTGATTGTCACCGTCGACAACGGCATCAGCGCATTTGAAGAAGCGCAGAGGATAAAACAGCTCGGCATGGAGCTTGTTGTGACCGACCACCACAGGGCGGGTGAGGATCTACCCGAAGCCTGCGCGGTTGTCGACCCGTTCAGGCTCGACTACATTTGCGACGGTTTTCGCGAATGGGCGGGCGTCGGAGTTGTTTATAAACTGATCGAAGCGCTCGAGGAGGACGACGAAAACAGCCTGCTCGACGAATATAGCGACCTTGTTGCCATCGGCACAATCGGCGACGTCGTAAACCTCAGGAGCGAAAACAGGCAGTTTGTCAAAAGCGGCGTTGCCAAAATCAACGAAAGCCCGAGAGTCGGTATCGAGGCTCTTAAAGCCGTAGCAGGTTTTTCCGAAAAAGAAATGACTTCGACTTCCGTTGCGTTCTCAATTTGCCCGCGCATCAACGCCGCAGGGCGGATGGGAAGCGCGCTGGAATCGCTTGAACTGCTCCTTTGCGACGATCCGCTCGAGGCGGAGCGACTTGCTCAGAGCATAAACGGCGCAAACCTTTCAAGGCAGGCGACCGAAACGGAGATATTAAAGCAGGCTATCGAACTTGTTGAAAGCTCCGAACGCCTGAAATACAGCCGCGTCCTCGTCGTCGAAGGCGAAAACTGGCACACGGGAGTTATCGGGATAGTTGCGGCGAGAATGGTCGAGAGATATTCAAAGCCGTGCATCATCGTATCGATCCAGCCCGATGGAACTGCAAAAGGCTCCGGCAGGAGCATCCCCGGTTTTTCGCTCTATGACGCGTTGAAAAGCTGCGAGCAACACCTGACTCAATACGGCGGCCACACCCTTGCGGCGGGACTTTCGCTGGAAGCGGATATGATCGAAAAGTTTACCGATGCTATCAACGACTACGCCCGCAGAAACGGCGACGTTTTCCCGGAATTGACGATAGACTGCAAGCTCAACCCGAAATACCTCAACCTCGAGCTGCTCGACGCGCTGAAAGCTCTCGAACCGTTCGGCGCAGGCAACAAACAGCCTGTTTTCGGGCTTTACAACATGTATCTTGAAAAAGTTGAAGGCGTTTCCAATTCTAAGCACAGCCGCCTGATTCTTTCGCGAAACGGCGCGACGCTCAGCGCCATGAAATTCGGCGTTTCGCCCGAAGCGCTTGACTTCAAGGCGGGGGACACCGTCGACGTCGCGGTCAGCATCGACAAAAACGTCTACATGGGCACAACGAGGCTCTCCGTCACCGCCAGGGACATAAGGTTCTCCGCGCTCAAAGAGAACAGCGTTATCGAATCGGTTTTGCTGTATGAGAAGATCAGGCGAAATGAAAAAGTCGACTCCCTTAGCGCTGTCAAGGCTTTGCCGACGAGGGAGATCACGGCGAGGGTCTACAAGACGTTGAGAAAATACCCCGTCTGGAAATGGTCGAGCGAATCGCTTGACTACCGGATCGGCGACGACGGCGAAAGATATTGCGCCGTGATGATAGCTCTCGATGTGCTTGAAGAGCTTCAGCTTATCGAAAGAAAAAATAACGGCATCAAGCTCATCAACACCGACAGGAAAACCGACCTTGAAAGCTCTGAGATAATCAGGGCGATCAGGGAAATGATATAAAAAAGTATAAGGAGGGGAACGGTATGACTTACGAAAACGACGGTTATAAGGAGCTCAGGGAGAAGATCACCACGCTGTATTCCGACGAAGAGATCGCCCTGATCGACAAGGCTTACGAGCTCGCGCGCGACGCTCACGGAGATCAGAAGCGTTATTCCGGGCAGCCTTATATCATCCATCCCGTTGCCGTTGCGTCGATCCTTGCAGACCTTTGCATGGATCACCAGTCGATCGTCGCCGCCCTCCTGCACGACACGGTCGAGGACACCGGGGTCACACTTGACGACGTAAGAAAGCAGTTCGGCGACGACGTTGCAAACCTCGTCGACGGCGTAACAAAGCTCGGAAAAGTCCCGATCGGAGCGAAGGACAAGGCGGAAGTCCAGGCGGAAAACATCAGGAAGATGCTCCTTGCCATGGCGGAAGACATCAGGGTAATGATCATCAAGCTCGCCGACAGACTCCACAACATGAGAACGCTCGAGTTCATGCGCGAGCAGAAGCGAAGGGACAAGGCGCTCGAAACGCTGGAGATCTATGCCCCCATCGCCCACCGCCTCGGTATCAGGACGGTCAAAGAGGAGCTGGAAGACCTTGCGATCAGCTACCTTGACCCCGTGGCGTACCATGAGATCGAAAACTCCCTTGCCGCCCAGAACGAGTCAAGGCTGGAGTTTCTTGAAAGCATCAAAAAGCGCATATATGAACGCGTCGTAAAAATCGTCCCGAAGGCGCATATCGACGGCAGGATCAAGAGCGTTCACGGCATTTACAAGAAAATGTATATGCAAAACAAGAATTTTGGCGAGATCTACGACATCTACGCCGTCAGGATCATCGTCGATTCCGTCATCGACTGCTACAACTGCCTCGGCCTCATACACGATATGTTCCAGCCGATAGCGGGAAGATTCAAGGATTATATCTCGACCCCGAAGCAGAATATGTATCAGTCGCTTCACACAACTGTCATCGAAAAAGAGGGCATTCCCTTTGAAGTCCAGATCAGGACGTGGGATATGCATTACACCGCCGAATACGGAATCGCAGCTCACTGGAAATACAAGCTCGGTCCCAACTCCAAGGCGAAAATCGACGAGCGCCTGACGTGGGTCAGGCAGATCCTCGAAAGCCAGGAGGGCTCCGGCAACGTCGAGGAGATTGTTTCTACCATCAAGACGGACTTTTTCCCGGAGGAAGTTTTTGCTTTCACGCCCAAGGGTGACGTTATCTCCCTCCCGTCCGGGGCGACGGTCATCGACTTTGCCTACGCGATCCATTCGGCAGTCGGAAACAAGATGATTGGCGCGAAGGTTGACGGCAGGATCGTGCCGATCTATCACGAGGTCAAGACGGGCGAGATCATCAACATCATCACCTCCTCCCAGCAGGGCAAAGGCCCGAGCAGGGATTGGCTTAAGATCGTCAAAACCTCCCAGGCGAGAAACAAGATCAGGCTTTGGTTCAAGAAGGAAAAGAGAGAAGAAAACATCGTCGACGGCAGGGAAGAATTTGAAAGAGAGCTTCGCCGCAACAAGATCCATCTGACCCAGGAGGAATACGACCAGTTCGTCAAAGCTCTCGCGGAAAAGCAAAAATGCAACAGCATCGACGATTTTTATGCTTCGATCGGCTACGGCGGAATAATGATCTCCAAGCTCGTTCCGCACATCAGAGAGTATTACAACAAGATCCTCAAAATCAGGCAGCCACAGCCGAGCGCCGAGGTTCCGCAGACAGTCAATCAGGAAGAACAGAAAAAGCCGAGAAGCAGCGAAGGCGTTATCGTCGAGGGTATCGACAACTGTCTTGTCAAGTTTTCCAAGTGCTGCAACCCGCTCCCGGGAGAGGACATTATCGGCTTCATCACGAGGGGTCACGGCGTTTCGATCCATAAGCGAAACTGCCCCAACGTCCCGCAGGATATAGGGCTTTCGAACGAGCCCAACAGGTGGATCAACGCCAAATGGGACGGCACGAAGAAAGAGGATTATCCCGCAACGCTTATGCTTGTCTGCATCGACCAGGTCGGGCTTATCGCCGCCGTGTCGGGACAGCTTGCGGCGATCCACGTTATGATCCATTCCATGAACAAACGAAACATCAAAAACGGCAAAGCCGTGATCCTCGTTTCCATCACCGTGAACGGAACGGAACACCTCAAAAGCGTTATGGGTAAGCTTGAAAAAGTCAATGGAGTTTTGAGCGTTGAAAGGTCGGGTAGCTGAATGAAAAGTGTGATCCAGAGAGTCAGCAGAGCTTCGGTTGCTGTTGACGGAAACATCATAGGAAAAATCGAAAAAGGTTTCCTCATCCTCCTCGGCGTGGTCGAAGGCGACGGCAGGGATGAGGCCGATTTGCTCGCGCGCAAAACCGCCGACATGAGGATCTTTGAGGACGAAAATGACAGGATGAATCTGTCGCTTAAAGACGTTGACGGGGAAGCCCTTGTGATCTCGCAGTTCACCCTCTGCGCCGACTGCAAGAAGGGCAACAGACCTTCTTTCTTTTCGAGCGCAAGGCCGCAGGAAGCGGAAGAGCTTTACGAGTATTTTATGGAGAAGCTCAGGGAAAACGGCGTGAAAAAGGTCGAGCACGGCGAATTCGGAGCAGATATGAAGGTTGAACTGATAAACGACGGCCCCGTAACCATCGTGCTTGATTCCGACATCTGGGCAAAGGGGAATAAACAATGAAGATAATCATGGTGCATCTTGCGCACGTTGACACTAATTGCTACGTCGTGACGGACGAAAAGACGAACGAAGCTGTCGTCATCGACCCGGGCGAATACACCCAGAAGCTCGTTGATACGATCAGTCAAAACGAGCTGAAAGTCAAATATATCCTCCTCACGCACGGCCACTACGACCATATTCTCGGAGTATCCTACCTGAAAGAGAGCACCGGCGCACAGGTAATGATACATCAACACGACGCAAACTGCCTCATCGACGAGAAAGAAAGCCTGATGTACCGCATTTCTCCGGGGCTTCAGGTTCCGTGCGCTCCGGACAAGGTTTTCAACGACGGCGACGTTATCAATTTCGGCGGCATCTCGCTCGAAGTTTTGTACACTCCCGGCCACACGAAGGGAAGCGTCTGCTTTGTTTGCGAAGAGGAACGGTGTATTTTCACGGGAGACACAATGTTTTACAGAACTTACGGCAGGACAGATCTCCCCGGCGGAAGCGACGAGGAGATGCTCATGTCGCTTTACAGGCTTTATGCGCTCAGGGGCGACTACACGCTCTATCCCGGCCACGGAATCATGACGACGCTCGAAAAGGAAAGAAAAAACAACCGCTACATGAGGAAAATGAGATGATCCTTGTTGTCGACAATCACCCGTTTCAATACGAGATGGAGAAGATCTGCACGATATTTTTTTCGCAGGAGAAGATAAAAACCGTCCGCGAAAGCGACGAAACGGGCGAGCGTGTTTTTACTTCCCTGAGGGAGAACGTCATCACCGTCAAAGCTTTTGTCAATTCGAAGTCCGCTGTAAAAAGCTGCCGTTACGACCTTGACGATGCGGAAATGCAGATGGCGAGGATGCTCGTTGAAGTGCTGTCCGGTCTCACCGGCAAGAAGCCGAAATGGGGCGTCCTGACAGGCATCAGACCGACAAAGCTGATGAGGTCGGAGATCGAAAAATCCGGCAGGGAAAAGGCGATAGAGTTTTTTGAAAAAAACTATCTTGTGTCGCACGATAAGGCGATACTTTGCGCGGACGTTGCCGAAAACGAACAAAAAATTATCAGCCGAGTGGACTCCCATTCGTGCTGTCTGTATATATCGATTCCGTTTTGCCCGACGAGGTGCAAATACTGCTCCTTCGTCTCCCACAGCGTCGAGAGGACGAACAAGCTCGTCGACCCTTACGTTGAAGCTCTTTGCAGGGAGATAGAGCTGTCCGGAAGGATAGTCCGGAGCACGGATCTCAGGCTCGACGCCGTTTATTTCGGTGGAGGAACTCCAAGCACGCTGTCGGCGCAGAACCTTCGGAAGGTTCTTTCATGCGTTAGAGATAATTTTGATTTGGACGATAACGTCGAATATACCGTCGAAGCCGGCAGACCCGACACCGTTGACAGGGAAAAGCTTGAAGCTCTCAAAGAGTTCGGTGTCGGCAGGATCAGCGTCAACGCCCAGACTCTCAACGACGAAATACTCGCAAAAATCGGCAGGAACCACACGAGCGACGATTTTTACAAAGCGATCGCCCTTGCGAAAGAATTCGGCTTTGACGCGATCAACACCGACCTGATCGCAGGGCTCGAGGACGAAAGCTATGAGAGCTTTTGCGAAAACATCGAAAGGACGATCGAGCTGTCGCCCGAAAACGTGACCGTCCACACGCTCTGCCTGAAACGCTCGTCAACTCTCGTGACCGACTCCCGGAAGGTAAGACGAGACGAAAAAACCGTCGACATGATGGTTGAATATGCTAACAAAAGGCTGCTTGAAAGCGGATATGAGCCGTATTATATGTACCGCCAGAGCAAGTCTCTTGGGAACCTTGAAAACGTCGGCTGGTGCAAAAAAGGAAAAGAATGCGCATATAATATTCTCATGATGGAGGAAGTCAGCACGGTCATCGCCTGCGGAGCGGGCGCAGTGACGAAGCTGTACGACCGAAAAACAGGAAAAATCGAAAGAATATTTAACTTCAAATATCCTTATGAATATATAGACAGGTTTGAAGAGACCGTCGAAAGAAAGCAGAAGATTTCAGAATTTTTCGGCAAATGACGGAGGGATCCGATGTCAAAGATCAACAACAAGCTCGAATACATAAGCTCTCTTGCGCTTGAATGCGCAGACGAACTCATCGAAAGAAGCGAAATCAGGTATAACAACATCATCGAGAGCGTTTGCAACCGGATCGTTGAGGACGGCGGGCATGAGATAGTTATGCTCGCAGGCCCAAGTGCCTCGGGCAAGACGACGACGGCGGGGAAAATCAAAAAACAGCTTGAAAAAATGGGGCATAAGGCGTATACTGTCTCCTTGGATGACTTTTATCTCACCCCCGGCGCAGGCCCCGTCGACGAAAACGGCGAGCCTGATTTTGAGACCGTCTATGCGCTCGACATTGAGCTGATCGAAAAATGTATCTCCGAGCTCATCGAAAAAAGGGAATCGTTTTTGCCTGAGTTTGATTTTATAAACAAGCGCAGGTATTCCGGAAAACACCACATTAAGCTCGACAAAGGCGACGTACTCATCTTTGAGGGGCTTCACGCCCTCAACCCCGTTATCACCGACAAACTGCCTGCGGAGCACCTGTTCAAGATTTACGTCAGCGTCTCGTCGAGAATATATGACAAAAACAGGCACATAGTATTAAATAAAAGAAATATGCGCTTTGTCCGCAGACTTGTGAGGGATTTCAATTTCAGAGCAAGCTCCCCCGAAAACACTTACTACCTTTGGCAGAAGGTCACCGCCGGCGAGGAAAAGTACCTGTTCCCCTACAGATTTCTTGCGGACGCAAGGATTAATTCGATCCACCTCTACGAGCCGTGCATCCTCAAAAACGACGCGATCAAGATGCTTCGCGAAATAGATAAATCAAGCCCGTTCAGATCTCAGGCGCAAAAACTAATCCGCAGCCTTGAAAAATTCCCTGAGATCCCGAAAGAAAAAATACCGCAGGATTCCCTTCTTCGGGAGTTCGTCGGCTTCTGAAAACTGAGAGAAGGTGCAAAAACCGATGTCGAAACCCGACCAGAAACAGAACATGCTCAACGGCGCAATGGTTTTGATCATAGCGACCGCGATCGTCAAAGTGATCGGCGCGCTGTACAAGATGCCGCTGACGATCCTGATAGGGGAAGTCGGCAGGGGATACTTTGCTTCGGCGTACCAGATTTATACTCCGATCTATGCGATCTCGATGGCGGGGCTTCCCATCGCCGTTTCAAAGCTTGTTTCCCAGTATATTGCAACAAACCGCTTCAAGGACGCCCAGGCGGTCAGGACGATCGCAAGGCGGCTGTTCATCATCACGGGGCTTGCCGGCACGGTGATACTGCTTCTTGTGGCTTACCCGTATTCAAAATACATCGCCCACAACACCCAGACGATTTACTGCATCCTGATGATCGCTCCGGCGATATTCTTCTGCTGCATGATGTCGACCTACAGAGGTTATTACGAGGGCACGAGCAACATGAAGCCGACCGCCGTTTCGGAAGTTGTCGAGGCGACGGGAAAGCTCATTATCGGTCTTGCATTATCCTACCTGATCCTGAAATACGGTCTTGCCAGATTTGAAAACGGACTGACGGTTTTCGGCAAAACCGTTGCAACGAAGAACGAAGCGCTCAGCGCGATCTATCCCTTCGCCGCGGCAGGGGCGATATTCGGCGTAACACTTGGAACGGTGATGGGATTCATCTACCTGAGCATCCGCTTCAAGCTCAAAGGCGACGGCTTCACGAGAACGCAGCTTCTCAATTCCGAAACGCCTTACACTAGGAAAGAAGTGACCGTAACCCTCATCAAGCTTGCTATCCCCATGGTTATCAGCGCGCTCGTTTTGAATATTTCAAACCTCATCGACGCGACTTTGATACAGTATTGCCTTGCCAAAGCTATCTCAAAGGATTACAACGCGATCTACAACATGTACAAGGCTTCTTTAGATGCTTCCGGAACGCTCCGGGAGGACACGGCGACGTACCTCTACGGCTGCTACTTCGCTTCCCAGGACTTCAAAAACCTGATTCCGACGATAACCATGTCGTTGGGCATCAGCGCGATCCCTGCGCTATCGTCCGCTTACGCAATGCAGGACAAGGTGAAGGTGAAATCGACGATCGAATCCGCTTTCAGGATCGTTTCGCTGATCGCTCTGCCGGCGGGATTCGGCATGGCTGTGCTCGCCGAGCCGATACTCACGCTCGTTTACGGCGGAACCAATTCGCAAAACCTCATCCCCATCGCTTACCCGATCATGGCGGCGTGCGGATACGCTACGATTTTCTTCGCGCTCTCGACTCCGGTGACCAATATGCTCCAGGCGATCGGCAGAGCAGATATCCCCGTCAAGGCGCTCATCGGCGGCACGGTGATCAAGGTCGTTTGTAACATCGTTTTCATCTCAAACCCGAAATACAACATCAACGGCGCCGTTGTCGGCACGATAGTCTGCTACACTTCGATCTGCATTGTCGAGGCAGTATGCCTTTTGAAGCTTTCAAAGACGAAGATAAACCTCATGTCCGTTTTCATCAAACCGTTTGCCTGCTCCGCAATTTGCGCGTTCACTGCGTTCGGATCGTATAAGTTTATTTCAAGGATCCTGCCCGCCGGAGACATCTCCTCCCACCTCAACGGCATGACGGTCGCGGCGGTCGTGGCAATAGGTCTGGCAGTGATTTCATACGCTTTGAGCCTGCTTTTCCTGCGCGCACTCTCAAAAGATGACATAATTATGCTTCCAAAAGGAGAAAAAATTGCAAAAGTACTTGAAAAATATAAACTTTTGGGGTAAAATAAGGAAGATGTTTCCTAAAAAGCATATTCGATGGAGATTTCCGGGTGGATCCAATGGCTGATTTTGAGTTTAAAGAAAAGTACAATTTTGACGATCTCGTGCAGATAATGCGTCGGCTCAGGGCGAAGGACGGCTGTCCCTGGGACGCCGAGCAGACCCACGAGAGCATCAAGGCAAACCTCATCGAGGAAACGTACGAAGTGATCGAAGCCATCAACAAAAAGGATTCCGACCTGCTCTGCGAGGAGCTCGGCGACGTGATGATGCAGGTCGTGTTCCACGCCCAGATGGAAAGCGAAAAGGGAGTCTTCACCATCGACGACGTGACCGACGGAGTGTGCAAGAAGCTTGTTGAACGCCATCCCCACGTTTTCGGCACCGTCCGGGTCGATTCGGTCGACGACGTGCTGACGAACTGGGAGCAGATCAAGAATCAGTCCAAAAACCGCAAAACCACAACGCAGTCCATGCTCAGCGTTCCAAAGGAGCTCCCGGCGCTGATGCGCAGCTCCAAGGTGCAGGGCAAAGCGAAGAAGGTCGGCTTTGACTGGGGGACGATCGAGCCCGTTTACGACAAGCTCGACGAGGAGATCGCAGAGCTGAAGGAAGCCGTTGCCCAAAAGGACAAGGCTCACATCAAAGAAGAGCTCGGCGACGTGCTCATGACGGTCGTAAACCTTTCGAGGTTCATCGACTGCGACGCGGAGGAATGCCTCAACCTGTCGGTAGATAAATTCATCAACCGCTTTTCAAAGGTCGAGCAGTTCGCTCAGGATAGAAGCATCGACATCAAGTCCGCTCCCATCGACAAGCTCGAGGAGCTTTGGCAGGAAGCAAAAACTTTCGAGAGATAATAACACGAGAGTGTTATAAATAAAATTTCCAAATATGGAGGAAGAAAAATGAATAAGACAGAATTGATCGCAGCAGTTGCTCAGAAGGCTGAACTCAGCAAGAAAGACGCAGAAAAAGCTGTTGCAGCAGTGATCGGCAGCATCGAAGATGCTCTCAAGGCAGACGACAAAGTTCAGCTCATCGGTTTCGGTACATTCGAAGTTCGCGCAAGAGCTGAAAAACAGGGACGTAACCCGAGAACGGGCGAAACAATGACTTTCCCTGCAACAAAAGTTCCGGCATTCAAAGCAGGTAAAGCCCTCAAAGATTCTTTGAACTGATTCCTGTGAACTACGGGAGAAGCTGAACGCGGCTTCTCCCTCGTTTTTTCGCTTTGTAGCAGGAGGTCAACATGAGACTTGACAAATACCTTAAAGTTTCCAGAATAATCAAACGGCGCACCGTTGCCAACGAGGTGTGCGACGCGAAGCATGTGACCGTCAACGGCAAGGTTGCAAGAGCGTCGTACGACGTCAAGGTCGGCGACGTGGTGGAGATACAAATGGGCGCAAACCTGACAAGGTTTGAGGTAGTCTCTGTCAACGAGTACGCCACCAAAAACGACGCCGCGCTGATGTACAGGATGCTGAAATGATGCAAACTGTTTTCAATATTTTAATACCGGGTGAGGTGATGCTGCCTTAAACTAACGGAACGGTTGTCCTGTTTGGGAAAAGAAAAAAGCCAATCTGCACGAAGCACATTTGCTTCCAACAAAACAAAGAAAAAGGAGAAGATCAAAATGAAAAAAATATCCGGGAAAGCTTTATGTATTATTTTGACGTTTATATTCGCAACGTCCAGCTTTGCTGTTTCGGGTTTTGCCGCCGGTAGCGAAAACAACATTGACGCTACGGACGGTTCGTCCAAAAAGCTTAAATACGATTTTGTCGTTTCGGGAGGCGAAATCAGCAGGGTCATTTATGACGAGGACGGAAACGTTTTGAAACCAACGGTTGACAGAAAACCGACTTTCGGCAAATCAGCGTCTCTTCCTTCGTCGTACGATTCGAGAAGCAAAGGTTATGTCACGCCCGTAAAAGATCAGGGCAATGGCGGCGTTTGCTGGGCTTTCGGCGCAATAAGCAACGTCGAATCCAATTTCATCAAAAAAGGTTACGGCAAGAAGACAAACACAGACTTTTCGGAAGATCATCTTGTATGGTTCTCAAGCAAAAAGGATTCAACGCTCAACGACGGAGTAAATACTCTTTACGACAATACAGATGAGAATGGCCCGTACGGATACGGAGGGAACTGGTATTTGTCTTCCACAACCCTGATCAACTATTGGGGAGCCGAATTGGAAGAGAACGCTCCTTATGACAGCGAGAATATGGAAAATAACGGTCATTATTCCGAATCGGAGAGAACGGCATCGTATGCACATCTTCAGTCCGCGGAATGTATTGCCTATTCGAACGAAGACTGCATAAGTAGAATGAAGGAAATCAAAACGGCGATCATGAACAATGGTTCTGTTGACGCTTCATATTATCATGATGATTATAACTTAAATAACGAATCATACTATTATGCAAACAAAGATCAAGACGAAGGAATTTATGCAAATCATGAAATTGCAATCATAGGCTGGGACGACAGCATTTCAAAGTACAATTTTGAATCAATGACAGGAGATATACCGTCAAAAAACGGTGCGTGGCTTGTCAAAAACAGCCACGGAACAGATTACTATTCAAATGGTTACATGTGGCTGTCATACTACGACGAAGGCATTCAAACCGTTGTTTCGCTTGACGTAGAAAAAACGTCAAACTATGATCATGTCAGGTCCTACAACGGATACAATTATGTGCCCGGAGTAGTCATCAATTATGAAACAGAAAATCTTAGCATGGAATACGCCAATGCATTCACAACAAAGAATCCCGAAACGTTGAAGGCTGTCGGAATCTGGACGCTTCAGGAAAACGTGAGTTATACGATAAAGGTGTATAGGCATCTTTCCAAGGGCGCCGATGGATATACTACCGGAACGCTTGTCAACAGCTGCACGACGTCCGGAACAGCAGACTACCATGGATACCATACGATCAAATTAAACAATCCGGTAAATCTTTCTGCTGATGAACGTTATCTTGTTGCCGTTAAAATTTCGGCTGATCCTTCGGGCGATGGTTTTTTGCTTTACCCATTTGAGGGAAGCATGCAAAAACTTTGTGAAGAATATCCCGACGACGGATATGAAGAGTTCAATTTTGAATATGATTCAAATGCGGGAGAAAGCTTCCTGAAAGTGAACGGTACTTTTGTTGACACAAAAAAAGTTAAGGACAAGACTTTGAACAATGCGTTCATCAACGCATACACTTCCGACACCCCGACGCCGTCGTCATATAAAGTTTCCTTCGACGCTAAAGGCGGATCGGTTTCAAATTCAGTTGAATCCGTTGCGCCGGGCAACAGCATAACTTTGCCGACGCCGACAAAGAATTTCAAGGTCACTTATGACGCAAACGGCGGAAGCAACGCTCCGTCAAGTCAGGACTTTAAAGTTACCTGCAAGGGATGGTCATATAACAGCAGTGCATCCACGGTTGCATTCAAGTGCGGCGACTCATATAAACCGACGTCGGACACTGAATTCTATGCAGTCTGGGACAAAACTGCACAAGGAAATCTCTCGACGAATAAACCGACCAGGAGCGGATATGAATTCCTCGGTTGGTCCCAGGATAAAAATGCAGGCAAGGACGCAACACTGATATCCCCGGGACGATTGGTTGAAGTAAATGGCGATACTACGTTTTATGCCGTTTGGAAAGAGAACGGCGGCGGTGGCACACACTTTTCGTTCAGCATATCGATACCCAATCTTTTGTTCTTGCCGTTCAGGTTGGTGTTCTTCCTTCTTGAAATCGTAACGTTCCCGATCTGGGTCTGGTTTGCATAAAACAAAGCGGATAGTTTTACCGACCGGAAGAAGTCATTTCCGTCCGCAACCAAACGTCTTCCCAAAAAAACTGATCCGAACATAAAGTAATAACCCTTTGGTAGGAATCATATATTTCTACCAAAGGTTATTTTTTTTGAAAAAGGACGGGCCGGATATGGAAGAAAACAAAATCAAAATGCCGCAGAATCTCGTTTTGGAGGACAGGAAAAAGCTGAGCGTCACGGGAGTGAAGGACGTCGACAGCTTCGACGAGGAGACGATGATAATCTACACCGAGCTCGGCGAGCTGACCGTTCGCGGGAACGATCTGCACATCAACAAGCTGAGCGTCGAGACGGGGGAGCTGATGATCGAGGGATCGATCTATGCGCTCGTCTACACCGACGATGTCGACCGGAAAAAAGAGAGCTTTTTCGGAAGGATATTCAAATGATCCGAGGTAGAAAATGTATATAGACACGCTTGCCTACCAGACGAGGGAGTTCTTCTATTCGATGGGCTTCGGATTCATCCTGGGGATGTTGTACGATCTGACGGGTGCGTTCAGGCTCGCCGTTTATAACGGGAAGAAGAAAGCCGCTTTGTTCGACGTTGTGTTTGCGATCTCGGCGGCGTTCATGAGCGTGATATTTGTCCTCGGTTCGTGCAGGGGGAAGTTTGCGTTCTACGTCGTGTTCGGTATCAGCGTCGGTTTTGTGATTTATCTCTTTTCGCTCGGATGCGTTTTCAGACGCGCGGCGGCGAGGATCATCCTTGCCTTTAAGAGCTTTTTCGATGCGGTTTCCAAAGCTTTAGGAAGGTTTGCGAAAAAAATAACGCAAACCATCGTCGCTTTGACAAAAAAATGCAGCAAAAACAGGAAAAAAAGTAAAAATAATTTAAAAAAACACTTGAAAGAGGAATAGATTTTGTTGTATAATGGATGTGTTAAACGAGTGATCTCGTGACAGCATCAGAGATGGGGGTAGTGCAGTTGAGCGGCAATAATGCAAAACCGAAACGCAAGTTCAGTTTCATACTTTGTTTTTCGATCGTCGTTTGCGTTTGCTATCTTGTCATTATGTGGACTCACCAGCATATCGAGATCAAGGAGAAAAAACAGCAGCTTGAGCAGATCAGCGCGCAGTATGAGCAGCAGCTTGAGGAGAATACCAAGCTCGCCGATCAGATCCAAAACGGTATCAGCGACGAGGAGCTTGAGCGAATCGCGAGGGGCGAGCTCGGCTATGTAATGCCGGGAGAACACGTATATGCCGATGCCTCTTCAGGAAAGTGATATTTATAATCTCGGGACGGGTTTTCTCCGTCCCCGTTTTCTTTTTTTCACAAACCAAAAAGATTTCCCCGTTTGCTATTGACAAAAGGTGAAAAAGGTTGTAAAATATAGAAAAACTTTTTGGAGGAACTGTGTGATGTTCAGCAATTATTGGTATTTCTTTACAAATGCGATGGATTGTTGCGTTATGCAGGACTTCGATTGAGTCTTATGTTTTGAGCAATGACCACCGCTTACGTTCTTATATGCTAAGCGGTGGCTTTATTTTTATTTAACAGGAAACTGCTCGCTTCCTATTGGAAAATGGATTTTTAAACGCCCGCGGTTTTGCCCTTCAGGTAAAGGCGACGGCGGGATCGAAAGCGGCATTCTGCTCCGCAGACGCTTTCTTGAAAGGCTGTGACGGTAATGAACAAGATTGACAAGGCAAGGCAGGAAATCGACAGGATAGACAGCGAGATGGCGAAGCTCTTTGTCGAGAGGATGAAGGCTTCGGAGGTCGTCGCTCAGTTTAAGCGCGAAAAAGGCCTGCAGGTGTACGACCCGATACGTGAAAACGCAGTGATCGAAAAGAATTCCAAGCTCGTTGAAGACCGGACGCTTCGGGAATACTATGCCGCATTCCTGCGCAACAACATGGAGCTGTCGAAGAAATATCAGAGCAGACTTCTCAAAGGGATGAAGGTCGCCTTTTCCGGGGTTGCGGGCGCATTTGCCGACGTCGCCTCAAAGAGGATATTCCCCGATGGCGAAAAAGTCTCTTTCGGCAGCTTTGCCCAGGCGTACAAAAGCGTTGAAAACGGCGAATGTGACTGCTGCGTTTTGCCGATCGAAAACAGCTTTGCGGGCGAAGTGGGGCAGGTCATTGACCTCATCTTCAGCGGCTCGCTATACGTCAACGGCGTTTATTCTTTGAAAATAACCCAGAATCTTCTCGGGATCAAGGGAAGCAAAAAAGAGGACATAAAAGAGGTAGTGAGCCATCCGCAGGCGCTCGCACAGTGTGCGGAATATCTTCGCAGAATGGGCTGCAAAACGACTGAATCGGTCAACACGGCGATCGCGGCAAAGGACGTTCTCGAAAGAAACGACAGATCCGTCGCCGCCATCGCGAGCAGGGAAACAGCTCAGATATACGGCCTTGAGGTGATCGACCACGACATCAACGAGAGCTCAGCCAACGCGACGAAATTTGCGGTGCTGTCCCGAAGCTCCAATGAGCGCACCCGGAGCGGAAGGATGATACTCCTTTTCTCCGTCAAGCAGGTCGCCGGTGCTTTGGCGAAGGCGATCAACGTCTTGGGCAAATACGGCTGCAACATGCTGTCTCTTCGCAGCCGTCCGATGAAGGAGCCCGCGTGGCAGTGCTATTTCTTCATCGAAACAGAATGCGACATCAGCGACGAAAAGCTTGAAAAAATGCTCGGCGAGCTGTCCGAGCAATGCGAAAGGCTGAAAATCGCAGGCTATTACAGCGACACTGTTGATCTCGGAAGGTGAGCGAAATGATAATAAAAGTCGACATAAAAGAGCGAAGCTACGACGTTGTGACGAGCAGGGGACTGCTTGAAAAAATCGGCGAGCTTGCAAATTTGCAAAGGAAAGTCCTCATCGTCACCGACAGCGGTGTGCCGCAGGAGTACGCAAGGACGGTCGCTTCCTCCTGCAAAGAGGCTTTCACGCTCACGATCCCTCAGGGCGAAAAAAGCAAGAATTTTGAAAACTACAAGCTCCTGCTTGAAACAATGCTGAAAAAAGAGTTCACCAGGACGGATGCCGTCGTCGCGGTCGGCGGAGGAGTTGTGGGCGACCTTTCGGGGTTTGCCGCCGCAACTTACATGAGGGGCGTCGATTTTTACAACGTCCCGACCACAGTTTTGTCCCAGGTGGATTCGTCCGTCGGCGGAAAAACGGCGATAGATTTCGGCTCATACAAGAACACCGTCGGCGCGTTCTACCAGCCGAAAAAGGTTATCGTTGATCTCGACACTCTTAAAACGCTCCCGCAACGACATTTTTCAAACGGCCTTGCCGAAAGCGTGAAAATGGCGATGACGTTTGATGAAGAGCTTTTTGAGTTGATCGAAAAAGGCGACGTTCGGGAAAACATTGAAAAGATCATCACAAGAAGCATCGAGCTCAAAAAAGACGTCGTCGAAAAAGACGAGAAGGAAGCGGGTTTGAGAAAAGTCCTGAATTTCGGTCACACGTTGGGTCATGCGATCGAATCGTGCTTTGAAAACGGCGAGATCTATCACGGCGAATGCGTAGCGGTTGGTATGTACGCGCTGTGCGAAGGCGAAGTCAGGCAAAGGCTCGCGCGCGTCCTCAACAAGCTTTCGCTCCCTCTGACAGTTCCTTTCGACAAGGAGAGGGCTTTGGAAAACGCATTCCACGACAAAAAATTCGACGGCGCAGTGATAACAGTTATCAGGGTCGATAAAATTGGCAGTTATGTGATCGAAAAACATACAAAAGAAGATATAGCCGATATGATCGACAGCCTTTGACGGAGGTGACTGACATGAAAAATTCTTTCGGAGATTCAATAATCATCACGCTTTTCGGCGAAAGCCACGGCGAAATGATCGGAGCAGTGGTTGACGGGCTTTGTCCCGGGATAGAGATCGACGATGGGTTTATTGCGAAAAAGCTATCCCAGAGGAAAGCCGCCGGCTCGCTTTCCACAAAGCGCCGCGAGAAGGACGAATACAGGATCGTCAGCGGTGTTTTCAACGGCAAAACGACCGGAACGCCGCTTTGCATCCTGATCGAAAACGGCGACACAAAAAGCTCCGACTACGAAAAAACCGTCGGACTTCTTCGCCCGTCCCACGCCGATTACACCGCCGAATGCAAATATCACGGCTTTCAGGATTTCAGGGGCGGCGGACATTTCAGCGGCAGGATAACGGCTCCGCTCGTTGCCGCCGGCGCGATCGCGCTGAAGATGCTCGAAAAAAAGGGTGTCGTCATCGCCACCCATATAAAGCGGATGGGGGATATAACCGACAGGGATTTCGGCGAAGTATCCGCCGACGCGGAAGTTCTCTCAAACGATAGCTTCCCCGTCCTGAACGGCGAAGCGAAAGAAAAAATGATCTCCCTCATTAACGAAGCCGCACAAAAAGGCGACAGCGTCGGAGGAGTTCTGGAAAGCGTTGTTCACGGCGTGCCCTGCGGAGTGGGTGAGCCCTGGTTTGATACGGTCGAAGGATGTTTGTCGCATATCCTGTTTTCAATCCCCGCAATAAAGGGCGTTGAGTTCGGCGCAGGCTTCGGCTTTGCGAATATGAAAGGCAGTCAGGCCAACGACGCTTTTGCCGTCAGGGACGGAAAGGTGACGACCCTCACCAACAACAATGGCGGCATCAACGGAGGCATCACCAACGGTGAAGATATAGTTTTCAGGTGCGCCGTAAAGCCGACTCCTTCGATTTTTAAGCAGCAGGATACCGTTGACCTCAACACGATGGAGAACGCAAAGCTTTCCATCAAAGGCAGGCACGATCCCGCCGTCATACACAGGGCGAGAGCGGTCGTCGACAGCGTTACGGCGCTGTGCCTTGCGGACTTGCTCGCGCAGAGATTCGGCACAGATTACTTTACGGAGTGAAGAAAATGAAATACGGTTTGCTGGGCAAAAAGCTTGCCCACAGTTTTTCAAAAGAAATACATGACCTCATCGGCGACTACGGCTACGAGCTTGTCGAAAAAACGCCCGATGAAGTCGAAAACTTCATAAAAAACGGAGGCTTTAAAGCGATCAACGTCACAATTCCCTACAAGGAGACGGTCATGCCGTTCCTCGACGTGATAAGCGACAAGGCGAAGATGATCGGCAGCGTCAACACCGTCGTCCGAAGGGACGGAAAACTGTACGGCTACAACACCGATTTTATCGGGTTTTCGTCGATGATTGACAGAGCGGGGATCGAAGTTAAAGGTAAGACTGTCGCCGTTCTCGGCACGGGGGGAACTTGCAAAACGGCTTACGCAGTCTGCAAAAGCAGGGGCGCGAAGGAAGTTTTGAAAGTCAGCCGAAACCCCGATAGTGACAGCATTTCATATCTTAGGCTTTACGAGAGAAGGAAGGACATTTCCGTTATCGTCAACACTACTCCCTGCGGGATGTACCCCGACAACGAGAGCTTTGCGGTCGACGTGGACGAGTTTGAAAACCTCGAAGGCGTTGTGGATGTGATCTACAATCCGCTCAAAACGCCGCTGCTCCAAAGGGCGGAAAAGAGGGGCTTGAAAACTTCCAACGGGCTTTATATGCTCGTCAGCCAGGCGGTCGCCGCTTCGGAGCTGTTTTTTGACACAAAATATCCGGAAGACCTGCTCGACGAAGTTTACGGCAAGATCCTTCGCTCGAAGCGAAATATCGTCCTGTGCGGTATGCCCGGCAGCGGAAAAACCACCGTCGGCAAACTGCTCGCCGAAATGACCGGCAGGAAGCTGGTCGACACCGATGATGAGATCGTCAAAGAGATCAAAACGGATATTGCTTCATTTTTCAAAAAGTTCGGCGAGAGCGAGTTCAGAAAAGTCGAATCAAACGTGATAAACGAAGTCTCGAAGCAAAGCGGGATCATTATCTCCACCGGCGGCGGCGCTGTGCTGGGTCGAAAAAACGTCGACCGCCTGAAGCAAAACGGAAGGATCTATTTCCTCGACAGACCTCTCTCGGAGCTTGTTGCCACGCCCGACAGACCGACGGCTGACACGGACGAAAAAATCAGACTCCGCTTTGAGGAAAGATACCCGATATATATTTCCTGCGCGGACGAGACGATCGACGCTCACGGCTCGCCGGAAGAAATCGCCGCAGAGATAATCAGGAGGGGAAAAGAATGAAAATCGTTGTTATAAACGGCTCAAATCTGAACATGCTTGGCATTCGCGAGCCGGATATTTACGGGAAAGAGACGTATTCCGACCTTGTTGAAAAAATCGAAAACCACTGCAAAAACGAGGGTATTAAGGTTGAAATATATCAATCCAACCACGAGGGCGACCTCGTCGACAGAATCCAGCAGTGCTACGGCAACGCCGACGGCATCGTCATCAACCCCGGCGCATACACCCACACGAGCATCGCTTTGCCCGACGCGATTAAAGCAGTCGGGATAAAAGCCGTAGAAGTCCACATCTCCGACGTCGATTCCAGAGAGGATTTCAGGAAGATAAGCTACGTCAGGAGCGCCTGCATCAGGACGATCTCCGGGCATGGCACGGATGGATACGTTGAAGCGATAGACTTTCTCAAGGAGCAGATAGGATGAATCTGGAATTTTTCCCGTCGTCGCCGAAGGGCGAAGTGAAAGCGCCTCCGTCAAAAAGCATGGCGCACAGGCTTCTCATCTGCGCAGCTTTGGCAAAGGGCAAGAGCGTTGTTTCGGGCGTGGAGTACAGCGAGGATATCCTCGCGACTCTCGATTGCATCGAAGCTCTCGGCGCAAAGGTCAGGCTCGACGGCGACACGGTTTACGTCAAAGGGATCGAAAAAATGAATTCTCCCGCAAGCCTGAACTGCCGCGAGAGCGGTAGCACGCTGAGGTTCCTGATCCCCGTCAGCGTGACGGGCGAAAACTCGGTTAGCTTTTCCGGCAAGGGAAAACTGATGCAGCGGCCGATGGGCGAATATGAAAACCTGCTGCCGGATCACGGCGTAAAATTCATGCGTGAAGGCGAGCGCATCTGCGTTGAGGGTAAGCTCGAAAGCGGCGAATACACTCTTGACGGCTCGGTGAGCAGCCAGTTCGTTTCGGGTCTTCTTTTTGCGCTGCCGCTGCTTGGAAAAAGCAGCACGATCGTCCTCGAAAACTCCGTCGAGAGCAGACCGTATATCGACCTGACTCTTTCCGCTCTCGGAAAATTCGGGATCAAAGCCCGTTGGACGAGCGAAAACTCGCTCTCCGTTAAAAGCGGAGAATACAGGGCGGGCGATCACCGAGTCGAGGGCGACTGGTCGAATGCGGCGTTCTTTTTTGCGCTGGGCGAAGAAGTCAAAGTCAGCGGGCTCGACGAAAACTCCCTGCAGGGCGATAAAGTCTTCAAAAGCATTTTCGCAAAGATAAAGGGCGGAAAAACAACCGCCGATATTTCCGATTGTCCCGACCTCGGTCCCGTTCTTTTCGTTGCTGCGGCGATGAATCACGGTGCGGTTTTCACCGGGACAAGGCGGCTCAGGGACAAGGAAAGCGACCGATTGGGCTGCATGAAAACGGAGCTTGAAAAGTGCGGCGCAACAATGATAATAAAAGAAAACGAAGTTGAAATCCTGCCGTCGGAATTAAAACCACCGGAGGAGCCGATATATTGCCACAACGACCACAGGATCGCGATGGCGATGTCGGTACTGCTTTCCAAAACGGGCGGCAGGATAGAAGGGTGCGAATGCGTAAAAAAGAGCTTGCCCGACTTTTTTGAAAGGTTAAAACAACTGAACGTGAGGTTAGAAGAATATGAAGCTTGATAAAAATCTGAAAATACTGATCGTCGGCCTCGGACTCATCGGCGGAAGCTATGCCATGGGCTTTACGAAAAAAGGCTTTGAGGTCGAGGCGATCGATATTGACAAAAAGAGCATCGATTTTGCTCTAAAAAACGGTTTGATCAAAAATGGTTTCACCGAAGTCAGGGAGGAGACGCTCAAGAAGGCGGACATCGTGATTTTTGCGCTTTACCCCCACGTTCTTGTCGATTGGATCGCGAAATATCAGCAGTATTTCAAGCCCGGCGCGATCCTTTCCGACGTCACGGGTGTCAAGGCGTGCGTTGTCTACGACATCCAGAATATGCTCAGGAAGGACATCGAATATATCGCCGCCCACCCGATGGCGGGTAAAGAAGTCTGCGGAGTTGAAAACTCCGACAACAGGATCTTCAGGCAGGCGAACTATATCATCGTCCCGACCGATAGGAACACCGTCAACGCCATCGAAGTTTGCAAAGCGATCGGCCAAACGCTCGGGTTTGAGCGCATCTCATCCCTGCCGCCGCTCGCGCACGACGAGATGATCGGCTTTGTTTCACAGTTGACCCACTGCATTGCGATCTGCCTTATGACCTGCTCGAAGAGTGAGCACCTTGTGGACTACACGGGCGACTCCTTCAGAGATCTGACGAGGATCGCGAGGATAAACGAGAACATGTGGAGCGAACTGTTTTTGCTCAACAAAGATAAACTGCTTGAACAGATGGATAAATTCAGGAAAGAATTTGACGTTTTTTACGACATGATCGAAAAAGGCGACGAAGAAGAAATAAAAGAAAAAATGCGTCAATCGACTGCGCGCAGAGCGTTGTTTGACAGATAACGAGGTAGAAAAATGATTTTTGAAAGAAAGCTCACGATCCCGAAAGAAGTAAAGGAAATGTATCCTCTCACCGAGGCTATGGCGAAAACGGTTGAAGAGAGAAACCAAGCCATAAGGGACATCTTCACCGGTAAAGACGACCGCCTTGTGCTTATCATAGGCCCCTGCTCCGCCGACAGGGAGGACAGCGTGCTCGACTACATCTCAAGGCTTTACGAGATGCAGGAAAAAGTAAAGGACAAAATTTTTATTATTCCGAGGATATATACCAACAAGCCGAGGACGACGGGAGACGGCTACAAAGGAATGCTCCACCAGCCTGACCCCGAGGAAAAGCCCGATATGTTCAAGGGCATCGTCCAGATCAGGGAGCTTCACATGAGAGCACTGAGCGAATACGGTTTCTCCTGCGCGGACGAGATGCTCTACCCGGAAAACCACAGGTACCTTGACGACATCCTTGCATACGTTGCCGTAGGCGCAAGGTCTGTGGAAAACCAGCAGCACAGGCTGACAGCGAGCGGTATTCGAGGTCCTGTCGGGATGAAAAACCCGACGAGCGGCGATCTCTCCGTCATGATGAACGCCATCACCGCCGCCCAGCACAAGCACACCTTCATCTACCGCGGCTGGGAAGTCCATTCCGAGGGCAACGAGCTCGCCCACGCGATCCTGAGGGGCTCGGTCGACAAATATGGCAAGATGATGCCAAACTACCATTACGAGGATCTCAGGAATCTCTGCGACGAATACGCGAAGACAGAGCTTAAAAATCCCTCTGTTATCATCGACACAAACCACTGCAACTCCGGCAAAGACCCGCTGCAGCAAAGCAGGATCGTCAAGGAAGTCCTCTACAGCTGCAACTATAACCCCGACATAAAGCGCCTTGTCAAAGGCTTCATGATCGAGAGCTATATCGAGGACGGCAACCAGAAGATCGGCGAGGGCGTCTACGGCAAATCCATCACCGACGCTTGCCTCGGCTGGGAAAAGACGGAAAGGCTCATCTACGACATCGCAGAGAATCAGTAAACAAGTCAGAGCGGCTGTCGCATTCATCGAAAGCGGGCAGCACAAAAAGCAAAATGGATGATCGGATGTAATTTCAACTGCGATCATCCATTAATTTTACGTTTTGAAAAGAATAATTGCTAATAAAACGCCTTAATTCGACAGCATCTTTTTCCATACAACCTGCAGAGTTTTTGCGTTTTATGTTGACAATGCAGTGCAAAATAATGTAAAATAGTCCCAAAATTACATTTGGAGGGAAAATTATGAAAACAAATCTGAAAAGAGTATTATCTATTCTTTTGACTTGTGCCATCCTTCTCGGCGTTGCTCCGACGGTAGCGTTTGCCGGGGATGCCGTCGCAGACGTTGCGCAGGCAACCTATGGTGGCACAGCTCCGTTTGAGAGAGAGTCTGTCCCGCATGGAGAAAAAGAGAACAATGACGGTATAATCGAAACCGTTAAACCTATCAGTGTGGGCGACAATACTGACGGAGAACTTGCCGCCACAGGCCAGTGCGGCGACAACGTCTATTGGACGTTTGACGAATCAACAGGTGCGCTCACTATCAGCGGCGAGGGTGAGATGTGGGACTATTGGATTGAGTATAAAGGGCCGTTTTTTGGAAACCAATTGATTACATCAGTAGTTATCGAATCCGGAGTAACAAACATATCCGATTGTGTTTTTGAAGATTGTAAAAACATAGATTCCATCACTATTCCTCAAGGAGTAAAATCTATCGGATTTTATTCATTTAATGGTTGTGTTAAACTTAAAAGTATTGATATTCCGGATAGCGTGGTTCACATCGGCGCAGGGGCATTTGACAACACCGGATATTATAATGACGCTTCAAAATGGGAGAATAATGTTTTGTATTTAGGAACCCACTTATTAGAAGCAAAGCAGACGATAAGTGGATCATATTCCGTCAAAGACGGCATCAAATACATTGACGACAATGCTTTTCAACGCTGTAGAGATTTGTATAGCATTAAAATGGCTGACAGCGTAATTAGCGTTGGGAGCATGGCATTTTCTGAATGTGAAGGGTTAAAAAGTGCATCGCTGGGAAACAACGTAACATACATAGGGGCTGAAGCGTTTTATTACTGTCCCGCGTTGACTGACATAACGATCCCCGACAGCGTAACGAGTCTTGGCTATTATGCATTTGCAGAGTGCAGCAGTTTAACGAGTGTAACGATCGGCAACGGTGTAACGAGCATTGGTGACGGTGCATTTTGCAATTGCAGCAGTTTAACAAGCATAGCTATCCCCGACAGTGTAACGAGCATTGGCGGTGGTGCATTTTATGATTGCAGCAGTTTGACAAGCGTAACAATCGGCAACAGCGTAACGAGCATTGGCGGTAGCGCATTTGAATATTGCAGCAGTTTGACAAGCGTCGAGATCCCCGATAGCGTAACGAGCATTGGCGATTATACATTTTATGAATGCAGCAGTTTAACAAGCGTAACGATCCCCGACAGCGTGACATATATTAACAGCTATGCGTTCTACGACTGCGACATCACGGGAGAACTTCTGATACCTTCAAGTGTTGAAACGATAGGTTATCGGGCGTTTGAAAAGAACAGAAATCTTGAGACACTCACTATTTCGGAAGGTGTCAGGACTATAGGCGAAAACGCTTTTGCAATTTGCGAGAGTTTGAAAACCGTTAATATTCCTGTAAGCATCAGATGGCTCGATTACGGCGCATTTTACGGCTGCAGCAGTATAACTGACGTATATTATGCAGGAACGGAGGCGAGATGGAACAATCTCGGCGGAACGGAATATTACGGGCTTGACATGAGCACGGTGAACGTACATTTTGAAAACAAAATGCCGTCCGGTCAGTGCGGCGACAACGTCTTTTGGACGTTAGACGATGAGACCGGAACTCTCATCATCAGCGGCACGGGGGATATGTGGGACTATAATTGGATTAATAACAGCCCGTTTAAAAACGATCCGTCGATTAAATCCATTATTATCGAACACGGCGTAACGAGCATTGGCAATTATGAATTTGCACATTGCAGGAGTTTAACAAGCATCGAGATTCCCGACAGCGTAACGAGCATTGGCTATTGTGCATTTTACGATTGCAGCAGTTTAACAAGCATCGAGATTCCCGACAGCGTAACAAGCATTGGTGGTAGTGCATTTTATGGTACTGAATATTATAACAATTCATCAAATTGGGAAAATGATGTTTTGTATATCGGGAATCATTTAATAGAAGCACAAGATACAATCAGCGGATCATATGTGATTAAAGACGGAACAAAATGCATTCGCGGTTCTGCATTTTCTGGTTGTAGCAGTTTAACAAGTATAACGATTCCGGACAGCGTAACGAGCATTGGTAGCTACGCATTTTACAATTGCAGCAGTTTAAACAACGTACATTTCAAAGGCTCATGCAAAGAGTGGAAGAATATTAATATCGGCTCTGATAACTATTATCTTACAAGTGCAAGTATAACCTATGATAGCCATGATTATCAATCCGTTGTAACACCTCCGACCTGTACGCAAATTGGTCATACAACCTATACTTGTTCCTTCTGTGGCTATAGTTATACAGATAATATCGACGCCCTTGGGCATGACTATCAGTCTGCTGTCATAGCTCCGACTTGTACGAAGAGAGGCTACACAACTTACAGATGTTCAGCCTGCGGCAAAAGCTACGTTGACGATTATACCGACATAATACCTCACCCGTATGTTCCGACAGTAACCGAGCCGACTTGTACGAAGAAGGGTTACACGACGTACAAGTGTTCAGGTTGCGGAAAAAGCTATGTTGACGATTATGTCAACGCAAAAGGTCATACACCCGGAGAATGGGTTGTAACCCTTGAGCCGACAACGGAAAAAGAAGGCGCAAAGACCTGCTATTGTACTGTCTGCGGCGAGTTGGTTCAATCGATGGTCGTTCCGAAGATTACGGTTTCAAAAGTAAAATCCGTGACTGTCACCGACGTTTCGCTCAATTATCTCGGCACGACAGTGATAAAACCAATTATAAATGCGG
>JAFTCG010000066.1 GCA_017454815.1 Clostridia bacterium | reverse complement strand
TTCTGCTTTTTCATTATGGGAGAGAAAGAAAAGTTTGCAAATACGATTTTGCGACACGGCGGTCTTTGGCAAAGACTCGTTTTAGTGAGTTGTTATGTACCGTTAGCTGTTTTGTGTATTATAAAATGACAAATTCCGGTTAGTACAGAAGAACCATAAACATATAACAATCTGCGAAAGCAGGAAAGCTAAGGAGGAAAAGAAATGATCATTAAAGCAGTCAAATTCAGAAAAGACGGGTTTTATACCCAGCCATTTGTCTTCGGCGGAGAGGAAGGTCCGGACAAGTTTGATCCTTCTGTCCGCTATCGTGGAAGTTTGCAAAACTACCTCATCGACACCGGAGAAGAAGTAATCCTCGTTGACACCGGGATACCGGCAGGAACGCCGGAAGAAGTGCCGGACGAAAACAGTCCGCTTTTTACCGGAAAGGATATCTGCAGTTATATGGACGCTTTCGCTGCGCTGGGATATAAGCCGGAGCAGGTGACGAAAATTCTGCATACGCACAAGCACGCCGACCATTCCGGCGAACTTCGTTCCTTCCCGAATGCGAAGATTTTCGTGAACGCAGACGAAATTGACGCTGCGGAGTTGCAGGGGCTTGATAACATCGTCCCCGTCAGCTTCACCGACGGCGCATACCACAACTTCCCGGAAAGCCAAAAAATCGCAGAGGGTGTTTATTTGATCAAAGCAAAGGGACACACCAACGGCAACAGTATAGTGATAGTTGAAAATGACGGATTGTTCTATATGCTGCACGGCGATATTACCTACGTCGATGAGGCGCTGTATGAAAACAAGCTATCCGTAGTGTTTGAGGATATTGCCGCCGCCCGTGAAGCCCTTGACCGTGTCCGTGAATTCGTGCGCAACAATCCGACTGTATATTGCGGTACGCATACGCCGCAGGGGTATGAAAATCTTGAAGCCAAGCGTGTGATGGATCTCGATCATCCCGCCCCCACAGTACTTGCCGAAGTCGATTTCTCCGAAACGAAAGCCAGCGGCAAATACGTCTGCTCAGTTTGCGGATACGTTTACGATCCCGCCGAGCACGACGGCGTTGCTTTTGAAGACCTGCCGGACGATTGGAGATGCCCGCGCTGCAAACAGCCGAAGGAGAAGTTCAACAAAGCGTGACAACTTCCGGGTTACCGAGATAAAGATAACTGCCCTCACTCAAAGTGGGGGCAGATTTATAATGTGCAGTTTTTTTCGTCTTTCAAATAAAAACAAGCAATAGTAAAGCGTGGGCCCCGCGAAGGATACGAAAGTTTTTACTAGCCAATGTCTGATATTGCTAAGATATGCGGTCAGCAGACATATGGAAAGAAAAAACAAAAGAGGAGGACAAAGTTTTATCGACTATACGAAAAACCTTCTTTTCTGCTCTGCAGCTGATTTTTCCTTTAGAAAACCTTAAAAAAGAATTTTTTGTTTTTAAAGTCGATTTCAGTTTTTCGGGTATAATGGACTTGTAAGCAAAAGAAAGGAGCTGAGTCCAATGGTTCGTTCAAAGGACAAATCGGAAAACACTAAAGGAGGAAACAGCATTATGAAAAAACTTTTATCAATAGTCATGTGTATCGTGGTGGGCATACTCTTTATAGTCCCGGCGTATGCCGAAAGCGACACGCTCGTAACCTTTTCCGACAGCTCGGTCAGCGTATCGGGCTCGTCTACGGGACTTTCGATCAGCGGAACTGATGTGAAAATCACAAAGAGCGGAACTTACACTTTCGCTGGTTCTTGTTCCGACGGCACAATAGTCGTCAAGAAGGGCGTAACAGGAGTTACGATCATACTCAACGATCTGACGCTGTCAGCCCATGCAACCGCGCCGATAAGCTGCAACAAAAGCACGCAAGTTACGATTTTCGCGGCGGCAGGAAGCGCCAACACTCTCTCTGACGACAAATACAACAACGACGACACCTATACCGACTCAACGGCATATCCCGACATTGAGAACGCCGTTATCAAGTGTAAGGACGGCTCGAACGTGACCATTTGCGGAACAGGCGCGATCAACGTCAACGCCTACGGCAAAAACGGGATCAAGGGCGGCTATGATTTATATGAAGAGGACGACAGCGGCAACGCAACCGATACTCTCCTTTCAACGTCATCGCTGACGATAAAGGATGTCACTCTCAACATAAATGCATACGTTAACGATGCTCTTAAATCCGACAAAGAACTCAATATCCTTTCCGGAAACGTGACTATCAGCTCGGTCGACGACGGGATAAAGAGCGACTACATTCTCAACATCGGCGCCGAAGGCACAACCGGCCCGACGATCAAGGTGACAAAGAGCGCAGAGGGGATCGAGGGAGCAACGATCAACGTCTGGTCCGGCAATATTACCGTGAACGCAACTGACGACGGAATAAACGCCGCCAACAGCGACCTTTCAAACTACGATTTTTCATACAACCAATACGGCGGATACGTTTACGTCAACGTCACGAACGGCGATGGGATCGACTCCAACGGAAAGATCAATCTCAAAAGCGGCACGCTTGAAGTTTATTCACCCTCGCAGGGCGACGGCGATCCGATAGATTCCGACAAAGGCGCGTCTTTTGCGGGCGCAACAGTTCTCGCTGTCGGTAACTACTCGATGCCTCAAAGCTACACCGCTACCACTCCTTACGTCACGTTCGGCAACGCATCGGGCGGCGGACCGGGCGGCAAACCCGGCGGATTCGGCGGCGGCAATCAGACAATAGTTTCCGCAGGCAGTACGATTGAGATCAAAGATGCAAGCGGCAACACGCTCTACTGCGCAACAGCACTCAGAAATGCCGGCAATGTACTCTTCTCAAGTCCGGAATTGACGTCGGGCAGCTCCTACTCCCTCTATGTTAACGGCTCACAGGTCGCGACTGCTTCGGCAGGCACAAATTCGAGCGGCGCAAATCAGCCGGGTCAGCCGGGAGGAATGTTCAGTGTTTTACAATATATCTACAGCCTGTTTGTCAGAATAGTAAACTTTGTAAAGAGTATTTTCGGCTTATGATCTATATTTATCAGCAAAACGAAGCTCCCCGCAAAGGGGGATCAACTAAGGGATACGTCAGGTTTTGAAAGGATCTTTTTCGTTAATACTTCATCAAAAACGCCGTGATACGTCAGTATGCACGGCGTTTTATGATTTTGTCTTAAACAAAAAATCTCTCTTTCAAAACTGTTAAACACATTAAAAAGATATATTTTGGTGACAGGCAAGGCAAAAAGCGGAGAAATGCTGACGCATTTCGAGCATTTTTAACGCCGGATGTCGACAAAATACACTTTTTAATGCCGGCTTATCCCTTAGTTGCTCCCCCTAAGGGGGGCTTTGGCTTTTGGCGGCATTGCATACTCGAAACAAAAAATGGTTTGACACTTGGCTATTCATATGATATTATGAGAAAAAAACATTTGGAGTAAATATAATGACAAAAGACTTGCAACAAATCAGAATTGAATTTGAAAAAAACAAAAAAATATACGACAGCGCCTTGCTGACTTTTCGTGACGTGAAGAAGAACGTATACAGCAGCAGCGACGACGGATTTGACGCATACAACTGCAGCGTTCCGTTCATCATTGGCGGCAAAAAATACTGCTACGGCAGGATAGAAAAGCACAACGTCTGGGCGGACTCCACCGTTCATCTTTTTGAAGAGACCTCGAAGGACGTTTTCGACGAGGTTGCGGGCGCGATGATCTATCAGAACGAAGATCCTTACGTCCAGTTCATCGACGGCGAGCTTGTTATGGGCGGAACGAGAGTTACAAAAAGCGCGGGAGAGATCAACTATTTCGACGCTTCGTTTTACAGGGGAAAAGATGTTGACGGCATGGTGTATTACACGCAGGGCCCGATGAACATGAAGGACATCCGTCTCGTTCAGATGCCGGACGGAATAGGCGTTTTTACCAGGCCCGACGGAAAAATCGGTTTCACAAAGATAAAATCGATGGAAGAGCTTACTCCCGAAGTCATCAAAAACGCAGAGCTGATCGACGCTGTTGACAAGAACGGCTACGGCGGATGTAATCAGTGTTATTATCTTTCGAGCGGCAAGATCGGCGTCATAGCGCATATGGTTTACACAAAGATCAGGGATGACAAAAGGCCTGAGAGGGTTTATGTGAACACGGCGTTTGTTTTTGACCCCGAGAGCAGAAAGACGCTCGAAAACAAGATAATCGGCACAAGGCTTTGCTATCCGGCGAGTGACCACGTCAGGATAAAACCTGACGGCATTCCGCTGGACGACACGGTCTTCACCTCGGGATTCCTGCTTCGCGACGACGGAAAAGTTGACCTGTACAGCGGCGTTTCCGACGCTCTCCAGGGCAGGATCACGATCGACTATCCGTTTGAGGGCTACGGCGAGGTCGTTTACGGCGACCTGAGAAAAGGCGTGTGACCAAAAAGCGTTTTCGCTTCAATTCAGTATCAAAAAGGACTGATGGATCAATGAACAATCAGATCAAGTCAAAGTCATCCGTCGTTTTTACGGGTGACATTGGTTTTGACCGTTATATGTCGGGCAGATGGAGCGATCCGGAGCTTTTGTCGGGCGAAATACTTGATTTCATGAACAAAGCCGACCACGTCGTCGCCAACATCGAGGGCCCTGTCATATCTCAACCGGAGAACACCCAAAAAAACGGAGCGGCGCAGCTGCTGCATTCGATTTCTCCCAACGCCGTAGGAATGCTCAAAAATTGCGGGATAGATATTTGGAACATCAACAACAATCACATCATGGATGCGGGAGCCGAAGGGCTTGAATCAACGCTGAACGTTGCAAGGCAAAACGGGATCGGCACCATCGGCGCAGGGATGAATCTCGACGAAGCGAAAAAACCTCTGATCATTGACGAAGCCGGCGGCATCGGACTCTTCGGAGTCGGTTACCAGAGAGCCTGCAGACCTGCTTCAGCCGAAAAGCCCGGATGTTTCAGCTGGAGCGAGCTTGAGCTGATACGTCAGACGATCGCTCAAGTCAAAAAAGTTTGCAGATGGTGCGTTGTCGTCGCCCATGCAGGCGAGGAATTCACAGCCTTGCCGTCGCCGTACACGAGGGAGAGGTATCTCAAATATCTCGAGATGGGCGCGGACATCGTCGTTGCCCATCATCCCCACGTCCCGATGAATTACGAGACGGTAGGGGATAAGGTGATCTTCTATTCGCTGGGAAATTTCATCTTCGACACCGACTATCAGCGTTCGCAAAACAATACCGATTCAGGCGTGATAGTGCGCATCGATTTTACAGAAAGCGATTTTGAATTCGTGCCGTTCGGGATAAAGATCAACAGGGAAAAAGAAACTGTCGAAAAAAGTGATTTGCCGAAGATCTTCGAAGACGTTCCGAAAGAGGAGTACGAGTTGCTTGCGCCCCTGGCGGCAAAACTGCTCGTTCAGGCGACGAAGCGGCAGATGAGATTCCTTTTCCCTGCGATATTCAGGGACGCGACCGAGAATCTCTGGCGGGCTCATTTCAACGAGCCGCTGCGCACGGGCAGAGTTCCCGGGGAGACGCTCGATTTCCAAATCATCTGCCCCCTCGCCGAGAGGGAAAAGGAAAAAGAATGGGAAAAGAGCAAGCTTGAAAATGTAAAGAACTTCATTCTTGACCAGATAGAGCCGTAACATAACGGATATTGAAGTTCATCGACCAATAAAAAACAGCCAGCGGGGAAAACCTCGTTGGCTGTAAAAATTTTGTCTGTTCTGTTATCTCGCTCTCCTGAAAATTCTTTCCGCTTCCGCGGCGCCGATCGGCTTTATCGCGGAAAGCTTTAAGGTGTCGTTCATCGTAGCGTTGAGCGCAAGCAGACGATATTCCTCGTCCGTCGGCGCAACTCCAAGCTCGTGAAGCGACGTTGGCATCCCGATGGAGGAGAAGTATTCAACCGTGCGGCGTATTCCTTCTCTTGCGGCGCTCTGATCGTCATCTGCTTTGATCCCCCAGACTTTTTCGGCGTATCTGCAAAAACGCGGCAGGCAATCGGCGTAAACCTCCTGCGCCCATGCGCCCCATAACGAGGCGAGAGCAGCGCCGTGAGTTGCGCCGTATTTTGCGGAGAGCTCGTGGCCGAGCTTGTGCACTGAAAAATCCTTTTTTCTGCCGCATTCCGTCAGGTTGTTGTGCGAAAGGCTTGACGACCAGAATATTTCGCACATCGCATCGTAGTTGTTCGGGTCTTCCAGAACTAACTTTCCGTTCCTGATGACCGTCCGGAGAAGTCCTTCCGCGATCTCATCGGTCAGTTCGGCATGGCTTTCGGGGATAAAATAACGCTCGAGAGTGTGCATCATGATGTCCGTAATGCCCGCCGCCAGCTGATATTTCGGGACTGTTGCGCCAAGAGCGGGGTTGACCACCGCAAATTTGCAACGGTTGAAGTCCGTGCTGATCCCTGCCTTTTTGCCCGTTGTTTCGTTAGTCAGCACTGCGGAATCGCTCATCTCGCTGCCTGCGGCAGGCATGGTCAGAACTGCGCCGACGGCGATCGATTTTTTGAGCGGAGCTTTCCCCGTCCAGATGTCCCAGAGCGAAACCCCGGGGTTGGCTGTGCCGTGGGCGATGGCTTTTGCAGTGTCGATGGCGCTTCCGCCGCCGATGCCGATGATCAGGTCAGCTCCGGACTCAAGAGCTTTTTTTACGCCTTCTTCGGCGTGCGAGAGAGTGGGATTCGGCTGCGCCCCGCCGAAAAGAGAGTATTCAACTCCCGCTTTTTCGAGCGAAGCCGAAACTTTGTCCAAAAGACCGCTTTTGACAACGCTTCCCTTGCCGTAGACGAGCAGCGCTCTTGTTGCGTATTTGGCGGCAAGCTCTCCTACGCTGTCTTGCGCATTTTTCCCGAAATATACTTCTGTAGGGGCATAATATCTGAAATCAATCATGTCCGGTCTTCCTTCGTTTTATATAATAGTTTTGTCCCGAATCAGGATCGTCTTTGCGCCTCGTTTTTCATCAGACGAGATAATCAAAAATGTATTTGAAGAACATCACATCCGCGAACGCACTGATCAGCGGGTCGTCTCCAAGCGTATGGTCGGAGTTGGGATAGGGGATATAATCATGTTTTACGCCGCACTCGGTCAGCTTTTTGTCGAGCGTAACTGAGTTGCTGAATGGGATAAGATCGTCCAGCTTGCCGTGGCAGATCAGAGTGGGGACGGAATCTTTGGTGATATAATTGACGGGCGAAGCTTTTTTAAGATAAGGCTTCGCTTCCTCAAAGTTGTCAATGGTGTAGTGGAAGCCGATAACGTCTTCCATGCATTTTGCAACTGTGTTAAAATCGCCGACGACGTTGTGGAAAAGGAAATTATCGTCCATGAAGTCCGTCGGGCCGCTGCGGGAATAAACGGCAACGACCTTGATCGGACAGGTGTTTGCCCTCGTATAGGCATAGAGCAGCGAAAGGTGAGCACCCGCGGAAGAGCCTGCAAGCAAAACTTTCGTGATGTTATAACCCTTTTCGGCGCCGACTTTAGTTATTTGGGCGATGGCGGATTCAATATCGTCAAGCATATCGTAGCAATCTGTGTTTTCGTCCGCAAAGCGGTAATTCATCGTGGCGCAGACAACGCCGAACTTGCTCAGCCCCCTGCACGAAGAAAGATATGAATCTTTTTCGCCGCCTACCCAGCCGCCGCCGTGGACGTAGAGGAGCAGACCGTATTCTTTTTTTGCGGATCGGGCGGGATAGACAACGTCGTAGACCTGGTTTGCGCTATCGCCGTAAGAGTATTCGAGCATCTCAATACGGCGCGCAAATCTCATCCCGGGGATGATGCCTGTAACGAACAGCGAAAGTGAAACGATTATTGATATAATTTTCTTAAAAAACAAAAACATCGAAAGATCCTCTCACACATCAGATTTTCTAACGTCTTATTATACAAAAACAATGTTATGCTTGTCAAGCCCCGGGACGGGACACCTCCGCTTTTTTGCGCTCTTTGGGCGCATGAACGCGGAAAACAAAGTATCGCTCTTTTTTTGCGATTTATTGTTGATTTCCGCGTTTCATTATGATAGAATTATTAGGATATTATTGTAAAAGGAGACATAATTGTGAGAGTTTTATTTCAGGGCGACAGCGTAACTGATGCCGAAAGAGATCGCAGTGAATTTTACGGCTACGGCAACGGATACGTCAAATATGTGATAGACGAGCTGAAAGAAGCATACCCCGAAGTTGAATTTGTCAACAGGGGCTGCGGCGGTGACAGGACGAAGGAGCTGCTCGCAAGAATCGGCAGAGACCTTGTTGACCTTGACCCCGATATCGTCACGATCCTGATCGGAATCAACGACACATGGAGAAGATTCGACAACAACGACCCCACTTCCGCCGAGGAATTCAGGGACAGGTATGAAACGATACTCAAAACGATCAAAGAGAAAACTCATGCGAAGATCGTCATGATCGAGGCGTTCCTCATCTACGGCTCCGGCAAGGAAGAATTCCGCGAGGATCTGAACGCGAAGCTCGACGAAACGAGAAAGCTCGCCGTAAAATATGCCGACAAATTCATTCCGCTCAACGGACTGCTTGCGAAAGCTCTTGTCGGCGAGGACGCATACGAGCCTGAAGACCTGTCTGCCGACGGAATACATCCTGCCGAAGCGGGCAAGGCTCTCATAGCCGACTATGTTTCCGAAGCTCTTGTTGAGCTTCTTGAAGAATAATTTTTTTTAGATAAATAATGCCGGGGAGGCGTGTTTTATGAACAGTTTTAACGACAAAAACGCCGAGAGATATATGCTCTTTGGCAGGATCGACATCCTCTGCCATCACCTGAGGGATACGAAATACGTTATCGACCAGGAGCCGCTTGGTGATTTTTACTTCGCCGAAGGTCAGCAGTATCACCACACTCTCGATTCGGTCGAATGGAGAAAATTCGGCGAAGACGAACGCTGGGGCGGCAAAGCCTACTACTGCACCTTCAAACAGAGCTTTGACGTGCCGGATCATTTTAAGGGGAACAACGTTTTTTATCAGATCATGCCTGTCGAAAGCAGGTGGGACAGAGATACCCAGTTCACGGTCGAGATCAACGGCGAGCTCGCCCAGGGCTTTGACCCGAACCATCAGGATCTGAAACTTCTTGAATGCGCAAAGGGCGGCGAGCATTTTGACGTTGTCATCTACGCCTATTCCGACGACTTCTTCTACACCGGCAAAAAGCTGATGAGGTCGAGGCTCTATACGGCCGATCCCGTGACGTACAAGCTTTATTACGACCTGTTCACCCCCTTGCTTGCCGCAAAATGCTATGAGCATGACGACGACGCAAGGATCCAGCTTCTCAAGCACATGAACGAAGCCGTCAATATGCTTGAGATCGATCACCCTGACCGCGAGGTATACCACAAATCCGCTGAAAAGGCGATGGCGTACCTCAAAAAGAATATTTACGGAAAAAACACCGTCAACGCGACCGCTTCCGCCATCGGGCATACCCACATCGACGACGCTTGGCTCTGGGCTGTTCGCCAGACTCGTGAAAAAGCGGGCAGGTCTTTTGCGACTGTGCTGAAGCTGATGGAGGAGTTCCCGGAATACAGGTTCATGTCCTCCCAGGCGCAGCTGTATGAATTTGTCAAAGAAGATTATCCCGAGCTCTTTGAAAGGATAAAACAGGCCGTCAAGGACGGGAAATGGGAAGTTGAAGGCTCAATGTGGGTAGAGCCGGACACAAACGTTCCCAACGGCGAATCGCTCGTCAGACAGTTCCTCATCGGCAAAAGATTCTTCAAGGAGAATTTCGGCGTTGACACGCAGATCATGTGGGAGCCCGATACCTTCGGCTATTCCCCCGTTTTGCCGCAGATCATCAAGAAAAGCGGATCGAAGTATTTCCTGACGACAAAGCTTTCCTGGAACGAATTCAACCGCGTGCCTTATGACACCTTCATGTGGCGCGGAATCGACGGCACGGAAGTCCTGACTCATTTCCCGCCCTCAAGGATGTACGGCGACAAGAAGATCATCAACGGCTACGACAACGGCTTCCAGACCGATTACAACGCCGCTCTTGACCCGTTCCACGTCATCGGCGGCTGGGACAGGTATTCCCAAAAAGACCTCAACAATAACTACCTCATGACCTTCGGCTACGGCGACGGCGGCGGCGGGCCGAACAGGGATATGCTTGAGTACGGCAAGAGAATGAGCTCCGGAATGTACGGCTGTCCGAAAGTTCAGATCGAGCCTTCGCTCAATTTCTACAAACGCCTTGAAAAAGAAGTTTCGTCCAACAGGCATCTTCCGACTTGGGTTGGCGAGCTGTATTTTGAAATGCACAGGGGAACGCTCACTTCGCAGGCGGCGAACAAGCGCAGCAACAGAAAAGTCGAGATCGCCCTGCACAACCTTGAAGCTCTCGGCGCTATCGCAAAATTTGAAGATGGCGTCGACTACGACAGGGAAGCGATGACGAAGATCTGGAAAAAGGTTCTGCTTAACCAATTCCACGATATTCTCCCCGGCTCTTCGATCAGAGCTGTTTACGAAGACACGGACAGAGACTACAAAGAGCTGTTCGAGGATATCGGCGCAAGGACGGACAAAAAGCTTGCCGCGCTCGTTTCAAAGATCAGAACGGACGACAATTCCATCGTCGTTTTCAACACTCTCGGCGTCAAAAGGGACGACCTTGTCTTTATCGACGCGCCAGATTTCGACAGCTTTATGATCGTCGACGGCGACGGAAACGAGATGAAGAGCCAGAAAACATATGACGGCAAAGTCTGCTTCCTTGCGAAAGGCGTTCCCGCCTACGGTTACAAGGTTTTCAAAGCTGTTGAAGGCAAGGGCAGGGATTTCGGCAAGGTCTACGCCACCAACAAGGTCGCAAGGAACAAATTCATAAAGATCAGGTTCGACAGATCCATGCAGATCGCGAGCCTCTACCATAAGAAAGCCGACAGGGAAACCGTTCTGCCCGGCGGAGCTCTCGGCAGGCTTGTCGCCTACGACGACAGACCGCACAACCACGAAGCATGGGATGTCAAGGCGTTCATCGAAGAAAAAGCATGGAATATTGACAACGTCGTCAGCAGCGAGATCATCGAAAACGGCGCAGTTCGCTGCGTTTACAAGGTGGTGCGCCGGTTCAGGAGCACGACCTTTGAACAGCTCATCATCGTCTATCAGGACAATGACAGGGTCGACGTTGTGTTCGACTTCGATTGGCAGGAGACGAGAGTCCTCCTCAGGTACGAAAACGACGTTGACGTCAACGCTTCCCAGGCGACTTACGACATCCAGTTCGGCAACGTCAGGCGAAACACTCACGAAAACACGCTCTGGGACTTCGCCCAGTTTGAATGCATGGGACACAAGTGGATCGACCTTAGCGACAGCTCCTTCGGATTTTCACTGCTCAACGACAGCAAGTACGGCCATGGCGTAAAGGACAAGGTTGTAAGGACTTCGCTCGTCAGGAGCTCCATGTTCCCGTGCCCCGACCAGGACAAAGGCCGCCAGCATATTGAGCTTTCGCTCTACGCCCACAATAGCGCCGCCGAGGATTCCGACGTGGTATGGCAGGCGAACTCCCTCAACGTCCCGCTCATCGCTCTCAAAGCCGGCAGGAACGACGGCGAGCTCGGGGACGAATACGGTTTTGTCAGCATTGACAGCAGGGAAGTCATCGTCGACACCGTCAAGATGGCGGAGGACAGCGACGAAGCGATCGTCCGCCTTTACGAGACGTTTAACCGCAGGACAAAGTGCGTTCTCAGAACGGCTCGCCCCGTGAAGAAAGCATATCTGACAAACCTGCTTGAAAACGAGGAAGAGGAGCTTGAAGTCAAAAACGGCGAGATCAGGCTCGTGCTCGATCCCTATGAGATCAAAACTTTGAAAATCACATTCTGAATCAGAATACAGGCTTGAAATATAGCCTGTATTTTGCACAAAACAGTTGGTAAAATTTTCCATAATTGTGAACGCGGAATTTGCATTTTTTTTAAAAAAAGTCAACACAAAAATTCGACTGAGAGTTTATAATTTAACCATAGCAAACCAAAGGAGGAAAAATATATGGCATCGGAAAAAGTGCTCATCGTAGATGACGACAAAAATATATGCGAGCTTTTGAGGCTTTATCTCGAAAAAGAGGGTTTCCAGACGGTCATCGTCAACGACGGTGAGGAAGCTATCACGGCTTTCAAGGACGAAAACCCGGACATCATGCTTCTTGACATAATGCTCCCCAAGCTCGACGGCTGGCAGGTTTGCAGGGAGATCAGAAAATTCTCCGACAAACCGATAATAATGATCACCGCAAAAGGGGAAACTTTTGATAAGGTGCTCGGGCTTGAGCTCGGAGCCGACGACTATATCGCAAAACCGTTCGAGACGAAGGAGGTCGTCGCAAGGATCAAAGCGGTCCTGCGCAGAAGCTCGTCCTCCCAGCCGCAGAGCGTCAAGGAAGTTCAGTTCGACAAGCTTTCGATCAATCTTACGAATTACGAGCTGAAGGTTGACGGAAAACAGATCGACACTCCGCCCAAAGAGATGGAGCTGATTTTCCACCTCGCCAGCAACCCGAACAGAGTTTTCACGAGGGATCAGCTTCTTGACGAGGTTTGGGGCTTCGACTACTATGGGGATTCCAGGACAGTCGACGTCCACGTCAAGCGTCTTCGCGAAAAGCTTGAAGGCGTTTCCGACAAATGGGAGCTGAAAACCGTTTGGGGCGTGGGATACAAGTTTGAAACAAAGTAACCGTTGCGAAGGTGTAAAAAATGAGTGAAAAATACACTTCAAGAGGATCGAGCATTTTCTGGCGGTATCTTGTTTCGCTGTTTTTGGTCATCGCCGTCGTTTTTACGGTTCTCGGCACGTCGCTGATGGTTTTTGTCGCAAGCTATTGGAAGAACGAGACGATCGATCTTTTGAAAGAGAACGTCATCAGGATCGCCGAAGCTTCGCAGGAATATTTCAACCTTGACGAGGAAATGGGTTACAAAAGCCCGAAGGTAATGCTTGCATATTCTCTTTCGCTTGTGTCGTCCTCGATCAATTCTGACATATATATCGTTGACCTGGAAGGAAATGCGATCGTCTGCAAGGACATGCAGTACAACATTCTCGCCGGCGGCGCCTGCGAGGAACACAAAAGCCACACCCTGCCGCAGAGCCTGATCGAAAACGCGATGGATTCGACCTACGTTCATCTCGGTGAGGTCGGCGACGTTTATGACAAAAGCTATCTCGTCGTTTGTGAGCCGATCAAGGTCAACGGTGATACGATAGCCATCGTTGTCGGGGCTTCCCCGAGCGTTGCGGCGATGACGCCCTACGTTGCGTCGATTACAAAGATGTTCCTTCTTTCGGCGGTCGTTGCGCTTGTTGTCGCGGGAGTTTGCATCTATATCACGACCTACAGCCTGACAAAACCGCTGCGCAAGATGGCGAACGTAACAAAGAGCTATGCAAAGGGCGATTTCAGCACGAGGATAGACGTGAAAGGCCACGACGAGCTTGCAACGCTTGCGCTGTCGCTGAACAAAATGGCGCAGTCGCTGTCGGCGCTGGAATATTCACGCCGCAGTTTCATCGCGAACGTTTCGCATGAGCTGAAAACTCCGATGACGACGATCGGCGGATTTATCGACGGAATCCTTGACGGCACGATTTCCAGGGACGAGGAGGAAAAATACCTCAAGATCGTCTCCGACGAGGTCAAGAGGCTTTCGAGACTTGTCGCCTCGATGCTCAACCTTTCAAAAATTGAAGCCGGCGAGATGAAAATCGAGCTCAAGGAGATCGACCTTTCCTCGCTCCTGTTCAATTCGCTCCTGACTTTTGAAAAGGCGATAAACGACAAATCGATCGAGATCACCGGACTCGACAGCATGCAGAGCGTGACGGTCTACGCCGACGAGGGGCTGATCCACCAGGTGCTCTACAACCTCATCGACAACGCCGTGAAGTTCACCCCCGCGGGAGGAACGATAGACGTCCGCACAAGCAAGGACGACAACTATACGACCGTGCATATCCGCAATTCCGGCAACGGCATCCCAAAAGAGGAAATCGGCAGGATATTTGAAAGGTTCTACAAGGTCGACAAATCGCGCAGCTACGACGTCAAGAGCACAGGGCTTGGGCTGTATATCGTCAAAAGCATCGTCGAGATGCATTCCGGCAAGGTCGGAGCAGACAGCAAAGAGGGAGAATATACCGAATTCTTTTTCTCCCTCCCGAACGCAAACAATTAACAGTTTTTTTAATCTTTTAAAACAATCATTTAAAAAATAATAATTATAATAAAGCCGTATTAAAAAGGAGGTCAGACAAATGAACGAATATGAAAACAATACGGAAATGAATTATGGAAACACTCCATCCAATGAAAATGAAAACGGTTTCAGCGAACAGACGGTTGAACAAAACCAAAACCCCGGCAACGGTTTTGCGGCGAACGTCGCTTCCGATCCCCAGACGGAAGCCGAACACGTTGAAGCGGATAAGGTATATGAGCCGCAGGGCGGATTCAACAACAGCTACAACTATGCCTACGGCGGCAACGGGAATTACGCCAATCGCGCCAACCCGAATTTCTCTCAGCCGAATTACAGCAGGCCGAATTTCTCCCAGCCCCAACAGCCGGGCAACAAACCGGAAGGCAAAAAGAAGAGCAAGGGCGTCGTAGTTCTCTGCTGCATTCTCGCGGCGGTGCTCCTCTTCACGGGCGGATTGTTCGGAAGCTACACCGCCAAGAAATCGAGTTCGACCCCGGGAAGCAATTCTTCATCTTCGTCTTCTTCATCCTCCGAAAAAAAGGTTGAATCGGGCGGCTCCGTGGTGCTCAATGCGAAAGCCGATGCCGACGCTCTGACGACGACGGAAATCGCTCAGATCGCCAAGAAATCATCTGTCGGAGTTGTCGTTTATTCGACCGCCACAAACAGCTTCGCCTTCGGACAGAGCAGTTCTTCCAACAGCGATTCAAACAAGACGGGCGAAGGTACCGGCGTTATCATTGAGCTCGACGACCAGGGCGACTATGCCTACGTTGTAACTTGCGCGCACGTCATCAGCGAAGGCAACATCAGCGTAAAGATCCTTCTCGAGGACGGCACAACTTATGACGCCGAAATCGTAGGCATCGACGAACAGACGGACGTGGGACTCCTCAGAGTTAAAGAAAAGAGCCTGCAGAAGCTTGCCGCAACGATCGGCACTTCAGCCAATCTCCAGGTCGGACAGAGCGTATTCGCGATGGGAAATCCCGGCGGCTCCGATTTCTTCGGATCTTTCACGAGCGGCGTTGTTTCCGCAATCGGCAGATCCCTGAGCAGTACGACGGGATACACGATGGAATGCATCCAGCACGACGCGGCGATCAACCCCGGTAACTCCGGCGGCGGTCTTTATAACGCGCAAGGTCAGCTCATCGGCATCAACTCCTCGAAGATCGCCAGCACCGAATACGAGGGAATGTCTTTCGCCATCCCGATCGACGAGGCGGTCAGCGTTGTAAACAGCCTCAGCTCCTTCGGCTACGTTCCCAACAGACCGAAGCTCGGCATAAACTATGCCCTCGCGAGGACTTACAACCAGGCTTACCAGATGATCGTCTCCTTCAAGGGCTTGCCCTCCGGAACGCTCCTCATCGCAAAGATCTCGAGCGAAAGCTCGCTCAATGATCTCGGCGTCAAAGTCGGTGACATGATCGTTTCCGCCAACGGCAAAAAGCTTGACACCGCGGACGTGTTGCTCGACATGATAGAAAACGGCAAGGTCGGCGACGTGATCGAGCTCGGAATATGCAGGGTTGAAACCAACAACAGCACATATAACGTAAAAGAGTTCACCGTCAAGGCAACTCTTGTCGAAGACAAGGGCAGCAAGAGCTCCGATGAAGAGCAGACGACTCAATCTTATCAGGACTACTTCAACTACTTCTTCGGCAACGGCAATTAAACGGATGAACAATATTAAAAAGGCTCGGAAAGAAAAATCCGAGCTTTTTTCTGTGTTAAAAATTCATTTTTCACGTTACGTCCTCTTGCGGTCAAGGCGGGGGACTACATTTTTGCGAGAATATCGGGGATGTCGGAAAGGGCGTCGGTATCACGGTCAATCCTGACCGTTTTGTCGGGCTTTTCGTGCATGGGGTTATACCAGAGAGTTTTGATGCCGGCGTTGTTCCCACCGAGGATGTCGGAGCTTAGGCTGTCGCCGACGATCACCGTTTCGTCGGGGTCGACGTTCCCGATGAGCTCAAAGCATTTTTCAAAAAACATCCTGTCGGGTTTGTTGTAGCCAAGATCCTCGCTGATGAAAATGCCTCCGAAATAACGCGCGATGCCGGAATCCTTTATCCTGCTGAGCTGGACTTTTTTCGTGCCGTTGGTGGCGATGAAGAGTTTATATTTCCCAAATAGCGTTTCCAGCAGCTCCTGCGCGCCGTCGATAAAGTAGTGCCCCTGCGAGAGGTAGTTTTCGTAAAGCTTTCGCGCCCGCAATGCGTCGGCGTTTTCGCCCAGCTGCCCGAAGAATATCTCAAACCTGCCGACAAGCACCTGCTCGCGGCTGATTTCGCCCCTCTCAAGCCTTTTCCACTGAGCGAGGTTGATCCTGCTGTAGAGATCGATCTTCTCCGGCGTTGCGACAATCCCGAAGTCGCCGAGAACTTTGCCGAGCGCAACGGCTTCGGATTTGTGAAAATCGAGCAGCGTCCCGTCCATGTCCAAAAAAACGTTTTTTACCATTTTGCCCTCCGCATCAACAGCGTTGAATCGCCCGTTTTCGACAAGTATACCATATGACGAGGCTTTGTTCAAGTCGAAACGACCGCAAAGCGACTATACTTGTCTTTTTTGTTTTCAGGTGGTATAATAATCCTATAAACAGTTAACAGCGATAATTTGCATCCCTGTTTGCTGACGAGAAGGAAAAAGCCTATGTATTATCTGATCAAAGAAAACCTTGTCCCCTGCGAAGAAAGCGAGATCCTGGCTTCAAACCAGTACGTTGCTGTCCTGACGACGCAGCAGTGGAAGAACAGGAAAGACAGCTTCGTCATGGGCATCGACATGGACATAGAACTGCCTGCGCCCGAGCAGACCCGTGCGATCGTCAACTACGATTCGCTTACGGGGAGCATAGCCGTGCCGAAAATGGGCTACAACGAGCAGATATCGGGGTCGTTCGCCTTTGCGCTCGATGAAAAGGGCATTGTCTTCATCGACGACAGCGGCATGGCGAAGCAGATCGTCGAGGATTTAGCCGCAAGCAAGCGCTGGCGTATGCCCGGCTTGGAAAGGTTTTTCTACGATTTTCTCGACTGCCTGATCGCCTCCGACCGCGAACGCCTTGAACTGCTGGAGCAGTATCTTGACAGGATGGAGGCGGAGATTCTTTCGGGCGAGGCGGAATCTGCCCTCGCAAGGCTCAACAACGTCAGGGGAGATCTTCTCGACCTCAGCCTTCATTACGGCCAGCTGATGGATTTCGGGCGTGAGCTGGAGGAGAATGAAAACAACTTCTTCGTCGAAGACAATCTGCGTTATTTCCGACTTTTTACAGCAAGAGCTTCCAGGCTTCGCGAGATGACGGGCAACCTTCGCGACTACACCGTGCAACTTCGCGACCTGATCCAGACGCGCGTGGACGTCAAACAAAACAGGATCATCACCCTGCTGACGGTCGTCACGACGATCTTCACCCCTCTGACGCTTCTGACGGGCTGGTACGGGATGAATTTCAGGTATATGCCGGAGCTGAACTACCGCTGGAGCTATCCGATAGTCATCGCCGTAAGCCTTGTCATCGCGATCGGCAGCCTGCTTTATTTCAAAAAGAGAAAGTGGATGTAGCTTTCCGAAGGACAAAAAATGCACACCTTGACTATGGGATAGTCGGGTGTGCTCTTCTTATTTCGGATTCATTTCAAATTCACGCTCATTCAAAGCCCGAGCTTTGAAGCGCAGACGGCGAGCTCGGTGCGGGAGTGGATCCCGGACGTGAGCATAATGTCGTCGAGGTAGGATTTCACGGTGTTCGCGCTCAAAAACATCTTCTCGGCGATGACCTTGTTTGTGTAGCCGCCGATGAGGTAGCTAAGCAGCTCCTTTTGCTTTTCGGTCAGCTTTGACGTCGGCAGTTTGCCGAGATAGATTTCCGGATAGTCGTTGATATAGACCGATTCGCCGTCCATCGTGCGATCCATCGCCTCGAGCAACGGGAGCTTTGAATACTCATTGTGCCAGAAGCTTTCGATCCCGATACTTTTCGCCTTGTCCATCCAATCCGTCTGATTAAGCGAGGTGCAGATGATGATTTTGATTCCGGGGTGGCTTCGCTTCACCTTTGCGGCGGCGGTCAGCCCATCGATGCCGCGTTCCATCGGGATGTCGAGCGTGATAAGGTCTGCAGGGTTTTCGTCGACAAATTTCGGCAGCTCCTCCGCAAGCGGAATCGACGCAACGACCTCATAGCGCGGCGAAGTGCCGACGCACATTTCTATATACGTTCGCGCAAATCTCCGGCTGTCAACAATGATAACTTTTGCCGTCCTGTCCACAACAAACCTCCTGATTCAACACGGGGTGGTGTTATTTGCCCTCTGCTCGGTGATATTTTTGCCGTTTTGTAAAAGTATAACATAAAGGGCCGTAATAATCAAGAAAAATTCAGCCTACGCAAAAAACGCACAGGCTGAATTTTTGATTTAATCAGTATTTGGGGGCAATAGATTCTCACTTTTTGAGCAAATTGCGTATCACTCTGACGATGAACGTGATCGGGAAGAAGATGATGCTCAGCACCTTCTTAACATAGTCCATGAACGAGAGCTTTTCCGGCTTCGGCTCAACTTCGGGGCCTTTGACTTGGCCGGTAAAAACTGTTTCGACCATAGCTGTGCCGACCCAACTTTTCTCAACCTTGCCGTTTATTACAACTTCAACGTTGCTTGCTTCGTCGATTTTGTATCCTTCGTCGGCGTTGAACTGTATGCGAACAAAATATCGAACGCCCTCCTCGATGACGTCTTCGGAATTAACGTATACGGCTTCAGAGTTGACCCAGTGGTAAACGGTTGCGATATTTGCCGTGTAATGCGAGCCTTCGGGGACGCTGATCTTTGTGAAATCCATCTTTTCGCCTGCGGCGGGGATGGCAAAATCGGCGGACAACTTTGTGATGGCGATTTTATCACCTGCGCAGACCATCGGCGCAAACGCCGCCAGGACTGTGAGACAAAGGATGATGGACAGTATTCTTTTGAAGTTTTTCATAGTAGCTACCTCTCTTTTATTGTTTTAGTTTTTATTAAACCCATTATTAATTATCGACGCCGCCAGATTTTTGCACCTTGTTTTCAAGTTTTCCGGCAAAGCGAACGATGAAGCGTTTTGCAAAACCTCTGCGAGCTGATCTTCGGCGGGGAGCGGGATGCTGCTGTTGTTTGCAAGTCGGTGCTCCAGACAGTTCAGAAGCCGCTCTGCGTTGACAGGTTCCTCCGACGAAAGGACGTCGTATATCGCGTCGGGACCGTCGCTGACGGTTTCCTCTTCGATCGTCCCGAAAGGCGATTGAAAGGGGTTGCTTTCGTCGACAACTTCGACAGACCCGATCTCGCCCTTTTTGAACAGCCAACCGGATATCTCAAGGCTGTCTTCGTCAATCCCAAGCTCTGCGAGGTTGAATTCGTCGGAGTTATATTTGCACGATCCCTCAAAGACGGAGCCGTCCCGCAGAGTTATCCTGACGCATTTATCATCATACAAAGAAAGCTTCATAATTTACCTCTGTTTTTCT